>JANMKJ010000125.1:0-2959 GCA_031371945.1 Rhodobiaceae bacterium | reverse complement strand
CTGAAAACGGTTGACGTGCGCATGATCACGGTGAAGCGCGACCTCAAGCTGAGCTTTACCTTCCATAACAAAACCAATGATATTGTTAAGAATTACTCGCCATCGGAATGCCGAATTCGGGTCGCTGAACTGTTCGCCACGTTTGCATCTGGCAGGCTATATACTTTGAAAAGTGACCTGCATCTCGCCAGGCAGGCGGCAGGCTTGGTCATGTCCAAGTCACCTCCTTCTCATAAACAGCTGCCGGAACTTTCCCACAACCGCGCCAAGGAGCGGCTGATTGAGAGCGCAGGCAGGCCGTACCTGCATGCCCTCGGACTGACGGATGCGGAAGGTCATGTTCACAAGAATTCGCAGGACAAGTTTCGCCAGATCAACAAGTATATCGAGATCCTCGACGGGCTTATCAAGCAACTGCCACCCCGCGAGAAGTTGCGCATCGTCGATATGGGAGCTGGCAAGGGTTACCTCACGTTTGCCCTCTACGACCACCTGGTCAACAGCCTGTCCCTCGATGCTGAGGTCACGGGCGTGGAAGTGCGCGACAACCTGGTGACCTCGTGCAATGAGCTTGCTGCCGGAAACGGATTCAAGAATCTGCGTTTTGAACAGGGTACAATTGGAAAGTATGACTGCAGCGGTGCCGATGTGGTGGTGGCGCTGCACGCCTGCGATACCGCAACCGACGATGCCATCGCCAACGCCATCCGCGCCGACGTTTCGCTGATTGTTGTAGCGCCCTGCTGCCACAAACAAATCCGCCGCGAGATTGAAGCGAACCAAGGTGATGGCTCGCTGGCGTTCCTCATGAGGTATGGCACCTATGTCGAACGTCTCTCTGAAATGGTGACGGACGGCATACGGGCGCAGCTCATGGAGCTGAGTGGATATAAATGCAATCTATTCGAATTCATTGGTGATGCGCATACGCCGAAAAACGTCATGATCGTGGCCACGAAGATTGCAAAGGCAAGAAGCGCTGCAGAGCGCGCCAGCATCGAAGACTCGATTGCCTCAACGAAGGCGAAGTTTGGCATCAAGGTGCATCAACTGGAACGCCTGCTTGGCTTGGTCAAGAATTGAAGAGTTGATGGATCGGCACCGCCTATCCAAGCCAATACCGCTACGGCAAGGTCACGGCCAGCAACGCGGAGATTCTCATGGATGTAAAATATTTCTGGCTGCAACAGATCGAGCAAGTGATTGGTTTCCTTGCCGACAATATCGATATCCTGCCCAATTATACTACCCCCCTGCATAAGCCCCGAACTAAAGGTGATTGCCAGGCCAGCGGCACAGCAAACGACACCGTCCGGTCGGTTTTTGGCACGGGCGAGTTCTTCGCCTGCAGAAATAATTGCTGCGGTGTCGCTATCAAGGTTTAAGTCGCCAAGCGAAAATTCACTCAGGCCAAAATCCTTGAGAGCATGATCGAAACCCGAACGGGTGTGTTTCTGATACGACAGCCCTGGAGGGGGTCCGAGTAAGGCAATATTCTTTCGGCCCTTATCCGCCAGAATTCTAACGGCTTCGTAGGCGAAATCGTGATTGTCAAAATCATGGTAGGGATGGACCACATCCATTTCGGTTCTGCCGTGGGTTGCGAAAGGCATATTGTTTTCGATCAGATATCGCACGCGGGGATCGTCTGGCTGCGTGCGTGAGATAATGACGCCATCGGCAGAACTGGTCTCAACGATATAGCGTATCGGTGACATGGGATCGGAAAGCGCATATGGCGTCACAACCAGGTGATAGGGGGTATCGCTCAAGGCTTCTGAAACTCCGTATACCAATTCTGAGACCAGGCCCATGCCCTCCTCTTTGGTATTTAGTACGAGAGCTATGACATGGGTTTTGCCTGTGCGCAGACGAACACCGGCCCGGTTCGGTGTGTAGCCGATTTGCTTTGCCACAAGTTGCACCCGTTCCTTGGTGGCCCGGCTAATATCGGGAGCATTTTTCAGGGCCTGGGAGACGGTGGAAACGCCAAGTCCGGTCATGAACGCAATGGTCTTGAGCGTTGGGCGAGATCCCTTTGGCTCTTCATCGTTGGACATTAGTGTTTCGCCCCCAGCCGAATGCACGTTGCCTATAGTTGGTGCTAGCACCTGGAGTTCAAAATACCTAGAACTTCCGGCACAGTGCCACGAAAACCGCGAGTACCGCATTGCAGCATTTTAGCCCGTTTTTATTGGGTAAACTGAATCGTTGCGGAGTAAAATATTTTCTACTAGCTTTATTTCGCAGACTAAAAAAATGGGAGGACTACCACATGAAATATAAGTCAATGGTCGCAGCTTTAGCTGCCACTGTATCAATGGCATTCATCGGCTCCGTGAAAGCTGCTGATGTTGAAGTGACACACTGGTGGACATCTGGTGGCGAAGCTGCCGCAGTGGCCGAATTTGCAAAGGCATTCAACGCCACTGGCAACAAGTGGGTGGACGGCGCCATAGCCGGTTCGGGCGACGTTGCGCGCCCCATCATCATTTCACGTATTCTCGGTGGTAACCCGATGGGCGCCACCCAGCTTAATCCCGGCAAGGACGCCGACGACCTGGTGAAGGCCGGCCTCATGCTCGATCTTACCGAACTTGCTACCACTGAAAAATGGGCTGAAATCCTGCGCCCTGCTTCACAGCTTGCGTCCTGCACGGTTGATGGCAAGGTGGTTTGTGTTCCGGTGAACCTGCATTCGGACCAGTGGCTGTGGACCAACCGCAAGGTATTCAAGGATGCAGGCATTGAGCCACCGCAGAACTGGAATGAGCTGGTCGCTGCCGCCCCTGCGCTGCAAGCCAAGGGCATCATTCCACTCTCGGCAGCCCAGGGCTGGCCCATCCGCCTGCTATTGTCAGACATCGCCGTGGCCGTGGGCGGGGTACCGCTGAAGATCAAGGTGTTCAAGGATCGTGACCCTGCAGCTGCCGGTGGACCGGAAATGCTGAAGGTGTTC
>JANMKJ010000062.1:0-2719 GCA_031371945.1 Rhodobiaceae bacterium | reverse complement strand
ATCGTCGTTGGGTTCCTGGGCGTGTTGCTGATCGTCAAGCCTTCGCCGCAAAACATTTCCGTCTACGAAGTTCTGGCGCTCGCCACCGTTTTCGTTGTCGCCTTGCGCGATATCGTGACCAAGCGCATTGGACCGGAAGTGCCGCTGTTGGTCATCGCATTGGCAAACGCCATTTTCCTGTCGCTGAGCGGGTTCGGGTTTGGCTTGTTGCAAGGGTTTCAAAATGTCGACCTCCCGCAACTGGCATTGCTCGCCGGGGCGGGGCTCATGGTGACGATGGGGTATATTTTCATTCTGGCGACGATACGATTGGGAGAACTCTCGGCAACCGCCCCCTTTCGCTATTCGGAGGTGGTGTTTGCCATCATCGCGGGAATTCTTGTGTTCAATGAATTTCCTGACCTTTGGTCGTATGTCGGCATGGCGCTGGTAATCGTTGCGGGCCTCTATGCCGCACACAAGGAGGCCAAACAAACCCGCGATGCCAAAGCGCTGCTGATGCCGCCCGCATTTTAGCATTGCAAGGCCCCGCCAACGGGTTTGCTGCCCCGGGATTTTTTCTCTAGAGAGGCGCGATGGCAACGACCTCCCAGAATCACCCCTTGCGTGCCGGCCTGTTCATGGTGGCAGCCCTTGCCTGCTTTGCCCTCAACGACACATGCATCAAACTCATAGGATCGGCCCTGCCCCTGGGTGAGATCATGACGCTGCGCGGAATGTTTTCGGTGGTGCTCATTGCCGCGGTCTGCGCCTACCAAGGGGTATTGAAAGGCGCATCGCAGATTTTCGCACCATCAGTATTGTCGCGCTCGGGGCTCGACGTTGTCAGCACCTTCCTGTTTCTGATTTGCCTGCTGCACATGCCGATTGCCAATCTTACGGCCATCGTCCAAACCGTGCCGCTGGTCGTGACCTTGCTGTCGGTCATTTTCCTCACCGAGAAAGTTGGCTGGCGGCGCAGCCTGGCGATCGGCTTGGGCTTCTTCGGTGTGTTGTTCATTGTCAAGCCATCACCCCAGCACATCACACTCTATGAAATCCTGGCCCTGGGCATGGTCATCGTGCTGGCCTTCCGCGATCTCATGACGCGACGCATCCCTTCGCATGTGCCCACCCTTCTCATTGCCTTTGCGAACTCTCTCTTTGTCCTGTTGGGTGGTGCGGTGCTCGTCATGTTCCAGGGGTTTCAACCGCCTGACTTTTGGCAAGTTGGCCTGCTGGCCCTGTCTGCCATCCTGCTTTCGGGCGGCTACCTGCTCATCGTCATCGCCATGCGGCTCGGTGACCTTTCGGCCACGGCCCCGTTCCGCTACTTCAACATCCTCATCACCATCGTGATCGGCATGGTGGTATTCGGCGAGTTCCCGGATGCGCTGGCCTATGCAGGCATGGTACTGGTGATCGTGGCGGGGCTCTATGCCGCACACCGGGAGGCCAAGCTCCATGGAACCAAACTGATCCACGAGGCGTATAAGGAATACAACGATTAGGAATTCCCCATTGCGCCCCAAGCTGTTGAGCCTTGCCACGGCCGTCCCCGAACATGTCCTCAAAACCGAGGACGTGCTGGTAGAGGCCATGAAGATATTTGGGGGCCGCCACGATGATTTTGAACGCATGATTCCGGTCTATGCCAACTCGGGAATCAACACCCGCTATTCCTCCTGCCCGTATGAGTGGTTTCGCGAGGACAAGGGCTGGCCGGAACGTTCGGAAGCCTTCCTGGCGGGGGCATCGAAGATCTTTGCGGAAGTCGCCACATTGGCGCTGGCACGTGCTGGCCTTGACGCTGCGCAAATCGACAGCATCGTCATGATCTCTTCCACCGGCATTGCCACGCCTACAATTGAGGCCCGGGTCATGAGCGAACTGGGCTTCAGGGATGACGTGAAGCGCATTCCGGTGTTTGGGCTGGGCTGTGCTGGCGGCGTTGCCGGAATTTCGCTTGCAGCACGACTGGCGGCAGCGGAACCGGGCAAGACAATCCTGGCCGTCGTGATTGAACTCTGCACCCTCACGTTTCGCGCCGACGAAATCTCCAAATCCAACATTATCGCCACAGCCCTGTTCGGTGACGGGGCCGCAGCAGCCGTCATTTCAACATCGGGCAGCAATGCGCTGGCTGAAATAGAGTTCATGGGCGAGCATACGTGGCCCGAAACGGTTGACATCATGGGCTGGCGCATGGACGCACAGGGCTTTGGTGCCATATTCTCGCGCAGCATTCCCGAGCTTGCCTTACGTGACCTGCGACCGGCAGCCGATGCATTCCTCGAACGCAATGACCTGAGCTTCGACGACATCGGCGCCTATTCGTTCCATCCCGGTGGTGCCAAGGTCATTGTGGCGCTTGAAACGGCATTTTCGCTTGAACAGGGCCAGTTGCAGAACGAGCGCAAGATATTGGGCGGGTTTGGCAACATGTCGGCACCCACCGTATTGTTTGTGCTCGAACAGGGGCTGCGCGAAGATTTCAGTGGTCGGCGGTTTGTATCGGCCCTCGGGCCGGGCTTTACAGCTGGCTTCCTAACCATGCTACAATAGCCCGATGTGGACCAACCTCACCATTTTAAGCCTTGTCGTGATCCAGCGGCTGGCCGAACTCTTCATTGCCAAACGCAACACGGATCGCCTGCTGACCAATGGTGGCGTCGAGGTAAGCTCCGGGCACTATCCCCTGATTGTCATCTTCCATGCAATTTGGCTTGGCGGGCTGTGG
>JANMKJ010000054.1:0-26524 GCA_031371945.1 Rhodobiaceae bacterium | reverse complement strand
ACGGTATCCCTCAAGCGGATAGCGCGAAATGGAAGCACCCAAAAAGAGCAGATCGTCAAAATGCGGCAGCTTGCGCTTGGCACCGGCACCGCGAATGTCATAGATGCCGGTGCTCGCAGCACGGCGGATTTCCGACAGCGTGTAATCATCAAACGTGGCAGACTTGCGGGGAAGTGTGCGGGGGGTTTTGTCCATGGGATCCTCAGTATGCGTCGGCGTGGTCGACGCTGAAATTGTAAAGTTTGCGGGCCGAGCCGTAGCGCTTGAATTCGGAGGGTTTCTCCGGGCGCTTGGCGGCCTTCAGCAGGCGCTCCAGATCAGCCAGGTGTTCAGCCCGCATCTCCTTTTCGATGCAGTCCGCACCGAGGCTTGCGACCTTGCCTTTCACGTAAAGCCGGGCTTCATAGATGGAATCGCCCAGCGCATCTCCCGCATCACCGCACACCACGAGATTGCCACGCTGGCCCATGAACGCCGACATGTGGCCAACGTTGCCGCCCACCACGATATCAATGCCTTTCATCGAAATGCCACAGCGCGACGAGGCATCCCCATCAATGACCAGCAGCCCGCCATTGCCCGTAGCCCCGGCAGATTCAGATGAATTGCCTTTCACCCACACCACTCCCGACATCATGTTTTCAGCCGTGCCAACACCGGCATGGCCATGGATGGTGAGTTCAGCATGCTCGTTCATGCCGCCGCAGTAAAAGCCTACGTGGCCGTTGATATCAATTTGCAGGGGTGCGGAAAGGCCCACCGCAATCGAATGCTGTCCCATGGGGTTCTTGATGACCCAATGCTTTTCGTTGGTGTTCTGTGGCAAATCGTGCAGCTTGGAATTGATGCCGCGCACGCCAACAGTTTTGACATCGAGTTCGCTCATGCGTGTCCGCCCCAGGTATAAATCATTGAAGGTTCAGGTTCCCAGATCTTGGCGTCATCGGCACCTGGCAAATGCGCAATGGCCCGGTATTCGGTGGCCATGGCGACCCAGTCATCGGTTTCAGCCATCACCGCATGCTTGCATGCGATGGGATCACGCACCACGGCAAACCCGTCCGCCGTGCCCACCAGGAACGTATAGAACCCGTCAAGGTCACGCAGTCCCTCTTCCAGCGCTTCCTTGAGTGTGGCACCACTGCGCAGTTTCCACGTCATGTAGGCGGCTGCCACTTCCGTGTCGTTCTCGGTCTGGAAGTCGATGCCTTCCTTGCGCAGGTTTTCGCGCAGGCGGTTATGGTTGGAGAGCGAACCATTGTGCACCAGGCAGAGATCAGCTCCTGTTGCGAAGGGATGTGAGCCAGCTGTGGTGACGGCACTTTCAGTTGCCATGCGCGTATGGCCGATCATGTGGGTGCCGGACGCTGAATCCAATCCAAACTTTTCATACACTTTGGCAGGCAGGCCGGTTTCCTTGAAAATCTCAATGGTGTGGCCCGACCCCACAACGCGCACCTCCGGGTGATGCTGCTTCAGCCAGGCCACAACCGCTGGCTCCTTGGCGTTGGTAACGAGAATGCAATGGTTGCCAATCCTGGTGATGGTGCAATCACATTTCAGCGCCTTCTCCAGCCCCGTATCAATCTTCTTCCAGTCATACGACGCATCATTGTGCGCCAACGAAAACTTGGTTTGGGCCTTTTTCACGGGATTGCGGTAAATCGCAACGCCAGCCGAATCCGGCCCGCGATTGGTCATTTCAATGATCATGGGCTTGAACATCTTGCCCAATTTCGGTTTCAATTTGGGGTTTTTCAGGTAAAGTCCAACAATACCGCACATGGGCAATCGACCTTCTCAGTTAGGGTTGGTCGACTGTAACAGGCCACCCCCGCAATATCAACTACAAGGAATTATTTTTTCACAGCAGGAATGTGCCCTATTGCAGCCCTGCGGGGTCGATGATCCCGGCGGGACAGCCCGGATCCGTCGGGTTCGAGCCTGCCATCAACGCGGCAAGCGGCGTTCCGGTGGAAATATCACCCTTGAGCCCAATGGTTAATTCGGTAATGAGCTGCCTGTTGCCGTCCGGCTTGCAGGCAATGCGAACCCGGTCTCCCGCACCTGCTCCAAATGCTGCATCAAACGCCGCGCGCAGGTCTTCGCCCTGGATGGTCTTCCCGATATTGGACGCAACAAGTCTTTGAACTGCTGGCGCGTTGACCGCCGCAGCCAAGCGAATGGCATCGTTGAAATAGGTCTCGGCCACGCCGCCGGGATAGCAGCTTCCATGCTTGATCCATTCATGGCGGTCCAGCAGGGACTGGGTGCCCGGCATGACCTGGTCGAGTGCGGCTTTGGTGGCAGCACTTAATGTGGGTTCTGGCAAAGCCTCCCAGTGGTGCGCGTCATCAGCTGCGATCAGTGCCTTGTCAACATTACAGAACACCTTGCGGCGCGGCTGCGGCCACAATCCGTGCAACGAGAAACGAGACGCCTCAAAACTTTGCGCCGTTTGATTGCTGCACTCCACCTTATCGGCCATACCCTCGCAGAATGCCGGCTCCCAGCTCAAAGCCAGGACATAGAACGGTTTGTTGTCGGTCACCGCGACGCTGGACTCTGACGGTGCGGAGACAACACCTGCATCTGCCGTACCGCACTCTGTCCCAACCCACCGCTGCAACGGCGCAGCACCTGGTACCTCTATCCAGTAATGACTGGCTGCTTGCTTGTTTTTACCCAGCAAAACATAGGTTTTTCCTGGTCCAATTGCGATGTTTCCGGGATTGGTGCCTTTCTTGATGGATTGCACTGCAGGACACGACTTGTTCGCAACGAAAGTGCCTGAAAGTTTCACTTGGGAAACACCTTCGCTGCCGAAAGCCAACAGTAAGACAAGAGCTAGAAGAAAATGCTTCAAGTCTACTCTTCCCGGCGATAGCTGATGACGCTCAGATAGCGTGCCGGGAGCTTCTTGAGCTCCTCTGGCCCGTGGGGAACGTCGGCATCGAAAAATAACGTATCGCCGGGGTGCATGTCATAGGTTTTATCGCCGTGGCGATACACGACATTGCCCTCCAGCATGTACAGCATTTCCAGCCCGCCATGCTGGAATGTAGGAAATACATCAGATTGTGCCGTAAGCGTGATCATGTAGGGTTCAACCATGACCGGACCATGGGGACTGTGACCGAGCAACTGGTACTGATGGCCGGCGCGCGTGCCGCGCCGCTCAATCATCAGGCCCTGTCCTGATTTTACGAAAGAGGCATCCCTGATTTCTTCAAAGCCGCGAAACAAGGCCGTCACCGGAACCTGTAACGCTTTCCCCAGGGCCTGCAGCGAAGCAAGCGATGGTGATGTGGCACCATTTTCGATTTTGGACAGCATGCCCGCAGACATGGAAGCCGCATTGGCAAGCTCGGAAATGGTAAGGCCCAACTTTTCGCGAAAGCCCTTGACTTCGCGGCCGATCGCCTCTTCCAACAGCTTGTCACGCGACGCGGGCGTCCCGTGTGGCTCCTGGTAGGGCAAGCCCTTCTTGTCAATTTTTTTCTTCGTCGTGCTTTTCATGATGTCCCTTGAGACTTCACTAAACCTAATGCCCGGAAGTGGGCAAGTCCAACCTTGCCTTTATTTGAATACAGCGCCATATAGCCAATCCCAGTAAGGATATTGCAATGCAGCAAGCGCCAGCCCTAAAGAAACTGACCCACCTTGAACGCCTGGAAGCGGAATCCATCCATATCATTCGCGAAGTGGCTGCCGAGTGCGAAAAGCCGGTGATGCTCTACTCTGTTGGCAAGGATTCAGCTGTCATGCTGCATCTCGCCATGAAGGCTTTTTACCCTGCCAAGCCGCCCTTCCCGCTCATGCACGTGGACACCCGCTGGAAATTCCGCGACATGATTGCGCTCCGCGATGAAACCGCCAAGCGGTTGGGACTCGAGCTGATCGTTCACATTAATCCGGACGGTGTTGCAAAAAACGTCAATCCATTCGATCACGGTTCAGCCCTTCACACCCAAATCATGAAAACCGATGGCCTGAAGCAGGCGCTGGACAAGTATGGTTTTGACGCGGCCTTCGGTGGCGCCCGGCGGGACGAAGAAAAATCCCGCGCCAAGGAACGCATTTTTTCCTTCCGTGATACGAGGCATCGCTGGGACCCCAAGAACCAGCGCCCGGAATTATGGAACCTTTACAATGCCCGCAAGAACAAGGGCGAATCCATCCGGGTGTTTCCCCTGTCGAACTGGACCGAACTTGATATCTGGCAATACATCCACATTGAAAACATTCCAATCGTGCCGCTGTACTTTGCAGCCCCCCGGCCCATCGTATGGCGCGATGGCCAGATGATCATGGTGGACGATGACCGCATGCGCCTCAATCCCGGTGAAACACCGGAGATGCGCAACATCCGCTTCCGCACACTCGGCTGCTATCCGCTGACGGGCGCCATCGATTCCAATGCCACGTCACTTCTCGACATCATTGAGGAAATGCTGGTGGCAACCTCGTCCGAGCGCCAGGGCCGTGTCATTGACAAGGACCAGGCCGCATCCATGGAAAAGAAAAAGCAGGAAGGATATTTCTGATGTCGCGCTTTATCGAGTTTGAGGGCGGCGACGTTGAAGCCTATCTCAAAACCCAGGAAAACAAGGACCTCCTGCGCTTCATCACCTGTGGCTCCGTTGACGACGGCAAGTCCACCCTTATCGGAAGACTTCTCTACGAAGCTAAGATGCTGTTCGAAGACCAGCTCACGGCGCTGGAGGCTGACTCCAAGAAAATGGGAACCCAAGGGGGCAATCTGGATTTCGCACTGCTGGTGGATGGGCTCGCTGCCGAGCGTGAACAGGGCATTACCATCGATGTGGCCTACCGCGCCTTCACCACCGACAAGTGCAAGTTCATCGTGGCGGATACGCCGGGCCACGAACAATACACCCGCAACATGGCAACCGGTGCGTCCACTGCCGATCTGGCCGTGATCCTGATTGACGCGCGCAAAGGCGTACTCACCCAGACACGCCGCCACACCTTCATTGCAACATTGCTGGGCATCAAGCACCTTGTCGTCGCCATCAACAAGATGGACCTGATGAACTATGACCAGACCGTCTATGATGCCATCGAAGCCGATTACCGCAATTTTGCAGCAGGCATTGGCGCTTCAAACGTGACCTGCATTCCGCTGTCGGCACTGGCAGGCGACAATGTGGTGGAACCTTCCACGGCCATGCCGTGGTACCAAGGCCCAACCCTCATGACCTTCCTTGAAACCGTGCCGGTTGATGACGATCTCGCAACCCGTGCTTTCCGCTTGCCCGTGCAATGGGTGAACCGTCCTGACCAGAATTTCCGCGGATTTTCCGGCACCATCGTAAGCGGGGCCGTACGTCCCGGAGATGCCATCAAGGTGCTCCCGTCGGCTAAAACCGCCATCGTCGACCGCGTCGTGACCTATGGCGGCGATCTCGACGTTGGCATCGCTGGCCAGTCGCTGACCGTTACCCTCACCACCGAAATCGACATAAGCCGTGGTGACGTGCTGTGCAGCGCCGCCGATCCGGTTGAAGTGTCGGATCAGTTTGAGGTGGAAGTGTTGTGGATGGGTGACGAAGCCATGCTGCCGGGCCGTCCCTACATTATCAAGACCGGTACCCGGCAGGTTCCAGGCTCGCTTGACTCGTTGAAGTATAAGGTCAACGTCAACACCATGGAGCATGTGGCGGCAAAGTCACTTACGCTCAACGAGATAGGTGTATGCAATCTCGAGCTCGATGGACCCATTGCCTTTGCCCCATACAAGGACAATCGCCATCTCGGCAGTTTTATCATCATTGACCGCTTCTCCAACACCACCGTTGGCATGGGCTTGATCAAGTTCGCTTTGCGCCGGGCATCCAACATCCATTGGCAGGCGATGGACGTAAACAAGGTATCGCGCGCCGCTCAGGCCAGGCAAAAGCCCACGGTCCTGTGGTTCACTGGCCTGTCGGGTGCGGGAAAATCCACCATTGCCAACCTGGTGGAAAAGAAGCTGCACGCCTTGGGTCACATGACCTACCTGCTGGACGGCGATAACGTGCGCCACGGATTGAACCGTGACCTGGGCTTTACCGATGCTGACCGGGTTGAAAACATCCGCCGCGTGGCGGAAGTTTCGAAACTCATGGTAGACGCAGGACTCATCGTGCTGGTGTCATTTATTTCACCGTTCCGGGCCGAACGGCTGATGGCCCGAGAGAGTGTCGAAAAGCACGAATTCGTTGAAATCCATGTCGACACCACTCTTGCGGATGCGGAAAAACGTGACGTGAAAGGCCTCTATGCCAAGGCGCGGCGGGGGGAGATCAAGAACTTCACAGGCATTTCATCGGCCTATGAAACCCCGGAAAATCCTGAGCTTGCGCTCGATACGGCAAAGCTTACGCCAGAACAGGCGGCAGACGAGATTGTCGCCTACCTGGAAAAGCATCAGAGGTTGGTGAAGGCCTGACCTACTCCGCAGCCTTGGCAAGCGGTGCAGTTTCGAGCGCGATGGTTTGTTGCGTTTCGCCGCCTTTTCCACCATGCCGGCGTCCCATGATGGCATAGGCACTCGGCACCACAAAAAGTGTGAGGAGCGTTCCAAGTGTCATGCCGCCGATGATCACCCAGCCGATTTGCATGCGGCTTTCGGCTCCTGCACCCGATGCCAGAACCAGCGGAACCGCACCAAACACCATGGCAAAGGTGGTCATCAATATGGGGCGCAGCCGCAGTGTGGCACCTTCGACAACGGCATCGGTGCGCGACCGGCCCTGTTCCTGCAGCCGGTTGGAAAAGTCAACAATCAGGATGCCGTGCTTGGTGATCAATCCGATGAGCGTCACCAGCCCGATCTGGGAATAGACGTTGAGGGTTCCGCCAGAGAAATACAGTGCTGCCAGCGCACCTGTGATCGACAGCGGTACGCTCAGCATGATCATGAGGGGATCACGGAAACTTTCGAACTGGGCGGAAAGCACGAGATAGATGAATACCAGCGCCAGGGCGAATACCAGTGCCAGATTGCCGCTTGCGTCACGCAGTTCGCGCGCCTGCCCTGTCAAATCCGTCACCACGTTGTCGGGCAACGTCTCCTGGGCAGCCACGTTGAAAGCGCTTATGGCTTCGCCGAGCGTGTAGCCAGGTTGCAGGTTGGCCTGAATGGTAATGGCACGCAGCTGGTTGAAACGCCGCAGTTCGCGCGGGGCCACGGCTTCACGCGCCTTTACAACGTTGGAAAGCTGCACCATTTCACCACCACCTGCCCGCACAAAGATGCGGCCCAGTGTTTCAGGTGAGGTGCGCTCACTGGCCGGAAGGGCAACCGTCACGTTATATTGTTCACTGCCAATCTTGAAAGTGCTCACGTTGCGACCGCCCAGCAGCGTTTCGAGGGTGCGGCCAATGACTGTCACATCAATCCCGAGATCGGCGGCCCGTGCCCGGTCGATATCAATCTGAACTTCAGGCTTGTTGAGCCGCAAATCCGTGTCGATGTCGGCAAGGCCCGGATTGTCGCGCAGCTTCTCGACCAGCTTGTTGGCGATATCATTCAACTCCACAAACGATGCAGACGACTGGATGACAAATTGCATGGGTTTGCCAAAGCCGCGCACCCCGAGTGAGGCCGGATTTGAAGCTGAGGCCTGGATGCCGGCAATGGCCCGTAGTTTTGGCAACAGTTTTTGCACGGTTTCCTGCTGGCTCACGCTGCGGTCGCTCCAGTCAAGCAGGCGCGCGAAGGAGTTCATCTGGGTTACATCACCGCTGCCCACAATCAGCAGCGCTGAGCGTATATTGGGATCGCCCGCAAGTATGGTTTCCACCTGTTCCGAATAGCGTTGTGTATAGGCAAAGCTCGCACCTTCCGGCGCATTGCCGGAAACAATGATCGTGCCCCGGTCTTCGGTTGGCGAAAGCTCCGACTTGATCTGCGTCAGCAACAGGCCACCAGCCCCGGCAATGGCCAGCGCCAGAACCATCACCAGCCAGCGCAATTTCAACACACCGCGCAAGGTCGCCATGTAACCCCTATCGAGGGATTTCAGAAAGCGCTCAATGCCACTTGCAAGGAAATTCTGCTTTTCAGCATGCTTGAGCAGCTTGGACGACATCATCGGCGTGAGGGTGAGGGCCACGAATCCCGACACGACCACCGCGCCTGCCAGGGTCAAGGCAAATTCAAGAAACAGCCTTCCCGTGCGACCCGGCGTGAAGGCAATCGGGGCATAGACGGCAGCGAGGGTAAGCGTCATTGCCATGACGGCAAAAGCAACTTCCTGGGCGCCCTTAATGGCTGCCGCAAAGGGTTCCATCCCCTCTTCAACATGGCGGTAAATGTTTTCAAGCATGACGATGGCGTCATCCACAACCAGCCCCACGGCCAGGACAAACGCCAGGAGGGTCAGCGTGTTAACCGTAAGGCCAGCCGCATACATGATGCCGAATGCGGCAACCAGCGATACGGGAATGGTGACCACCGGAATTATGGCGGCGCGGAATGAGTGCAGGAAGACCAGGATGATCAGCACCACTAAGGCCGCAGCTTCAAGAATGGTCTCGAAGACGTTGTTGATCGAACGGTCGATAAACACCGTGGAGTCAAAGCCGATTTCAATCGATGTTCCCTCAGGCATCGATTTGTTGATTGTGGGCAGGACCTTGTTCACGGCTGTTGCCACATCCAGGGGATTGGCCACCGCCTGCTTGACGATGCCGATGGAAATGGCGGTTTGCCCGTCGTAGCGGCTTTCACGGCGCACATCGGCGGTACCGAGTTCGACTTGGGCCACGTCGCCAAGCTTGACCTGCAAACCGCCCGCCGCCTTGAGAATGACATTGGAAAACTGTTCGGCCGTGCCCAGCGAGGTGCGCGAGAGGACGGTGAATTCCCGGTCCGTACTTTCAACACGGCCCGCCGGAATCTCCGCGTTCTGCGAGCGGATCGCCGCTTCCACATCCTGGGCGGTGATGCCGTAGCCTGCAAGCTTGGCAGGGTCGAGCCACACCCGCATGGCGTAGCGCCGCTCGCCATTCACCGATACATCCGCCACACCATCAAGGTTCTTGAAGCGGTCAGCCACGAAACGGTCGACATAGTCCGTAAGTTCAAGGGCCGACATCGACGTGGACCGCAGGACGAGAAAGATGATGGGCTGGGCATCGGCCTCAACCTTGGCAATGGTGGGCTCGTCAATTTCGTCGGGCAGTGCCCGTCGCACCCGGCTCACCCTGTCGCGCACATCACTGGTGGCAGAATCGATATTGATGCCGGCGCGGAACCGGACGGTAATCCGGCTTGATTCAGCCCGTGACGACGATTCAATCGTATCGATGCCTTCGATGCCTGCCAGTGAACCTTCCAGAACCTGGGTGACCTGGCTTTCAATGATCTCGGCAGACGCCCCGGAATAGCCGGTTGAAACCGAAACCTGCGGCTCATCGATGTTGGGATATTCGCGCACCGTAAGGCGGCTGAAAGCCATGAGTCCCACCAGCACCAGCACCAGGCTCAGCACGGTTGCAAATACGGGTCGCCTGATGCAGAGCTCGGGAAGGGTCATGGGTGCCTCAGTTGCTCAAAGGCTTTGCGGCAACGACCGTCGCACCGTCCGCCAGCCTGGCGTTTCCAGCAACAATCACCTCGTCGCCCACCTTGATGCCGTCAAGAATTTCGACCACACCATCGGTGCGCTTGCCCATTGTCACTTTTACTTCCTTGGCCTTGGCATCGGTCACCGTGAAAACTGCAACACCATTGCTGCGGGGAACGATGGCTGCCTCTGGCACTGTCACCGCATTGCGCTGGGGTCCGCGCACTGCAATGCGGATGAGCATGCCGGGCCGTAGCCTGTTGGCGGTATTATCAAGCTCTGCCCGCACCTGCAGCGCCCGGCCGTTGATATCAACAAGCGGGCTAATGGCAGAGATCGTCGCTTCGAAATTTTCATTTGCCACGGCATCCGCCGTCACGTTCACGCGCTGGCCCGGCTGAAGCTGTTGGAAAAAAAGCTCTGGAACGCTGAAGGCGGCCTTCAGCTTGTCGATTTTCTCGACATGCACCAGCGAAGCGCCTGCCTGTACATAGGCCCCAACGGATACAGAGCGAAAGCCAACACGGCCACTGAAGGGAGCGCGAATGGTAAGCTTGCCCAGTTGCACTTCAGCCAAGGCCAGCGCACTTTCCGCCAGCGTCAGTTCGGTATTGGACTGGTCAAAAATACTTTGTGCGATGTTTTTTGATTTGATCAGGGTGGAATTGCGTTCAACCACCGACTTGGCCAGGTCGAGCCGGGCTTTTGCATCGGCCACCTGCGCCAGCACCAGTTTCTGGTCAAGCCGAAACAGGACAGCACCTTCCTCGATCTCGGCCCCATCGGCAAACAGGATCTCGACAATGCGTCCGTTGGTTTCCGCCGCAATATCAACCGATTCATCCGACAGCAGTGAGCCTATGGCCGAAATATCGTCACTCAATTCCTCAGATTTGGCGACAGCCGTTTCGACGGGTGAGGCTGGCCGTTTGGCTTGTGCGGGTTTTGCAGCGTTCGCAGCAACAGGTGTGGTGCGCGCCGTCGGCAGGTAGGAGGCAAGCCTGCCGCTGCTGTGCAGCCAGTAAACGCCACCAGCAAGCATTGCCAGACCCAAAATTATTCCCACCAGCCTCTTCAAGCAACTTCACTCCCTCATTCCGTAACCGGCGCAAGCTGTTCGGTCGTATTCATTTTCCAGTACTGGGTGGCGAAACGCAACCATACAAAAAGCAGACGTGCCCCAACCTGAATTCAGGTGCCCGTTCACAAACTTGTGAATGCGATCCATCTCTTGGCTTGCGGTTCGAGCACCCAGCCACTATTTAGACACAATGTCAGCCATTTCAGTAACCAATCTATCCAAAGTCTACAAATCCGGTTTTGTGGCGCTCAAGAACATCAATCTGGAGATCCGTTCCGGCGAAATTTTTGCGCTGCTCGGCCCCAATGGAGCCGGCAAAACAACGCTTATCAGCGTAATCTGCGGCATTGTGAACAAGACTTCGGGCACCGTTCTGGCCAATGGCCACGACAACGTCACGGACTACCACGCCGCCCGTTCGCTGATTGGCCTGGTACCGCAGGAACTGACGACCGATGCGTTTGAAACCCCGTGGGCCACGGTGAGTTTCAGCCGC
The DNA here is from genome assembly GCA_031371945.1 of Rhodobiaceae bacterium. Taxonomy (GTDB): domain Bacteria; phylum Pseudomonadota; class Alphaproteobacteria; order Rhizobiales; family Aestuariivirgaceae; genus Aestuariivirga. The sequence continues at coordinate 15,369 of JANMKJ010000054.1, read as the reverse complement.
GGGCTTTTTGGTCTGTCCCCCAACCCCGCGTATATCGAGAAAATCCTGAAGGATTTATCCCTGTGGGACAAAAAAGACCAGAAGATCATGACCCTTTCGGGCGGCATGAAGCGTCGGGTTCTGATTGCCAAGGCTCTTTCCCACGAACCACAGATCCTCTTCCTCGATGAGCCGACTGCCGGCGTTGACGTGGAGCTGCGGCGCGATATGTGGGCCCTCGTGCGCGGTCTTCGCCAAACCGGTGTAACCATCATTCTCACCACCCACTATATTGATGAAGCCGAAGAAATGGCTGATCGCATCGGCGTCATCAACAAGGGGGAAATCATTCTGGTTGAGGAAAAGCAGGCTCTCATGGCCAAGCTCGGCAAAAAACAAATTGCCCTTGAACTTGCAAAGCCGTTGAAAGCCATTCCCAATGCGCTTGCCAAACACCAGCTTGAACTTTCTGCCAGCGGAAAAACCCTCACTCACGTCTATGATGCAAAGGCCGACAGGAACGGCGTGTCCGCCCTGCTCGATGATCTCAGGAAGGCCGGTATCACATTTACCGATATTGAGACCAAGCAAAGCTCCCTGGAGGAAATCTTCGTAAGTCTCGTGCGGGAGCCCACATGAATTTCAATGCCATAAAATCCATCTATCGCTTTGAGATGGCCCGGGCCCTGCGTACGCTCACCCAGAGCCTCGTATCGCCTGTCATTTCAACCTCCCTCTATTTCGTGGTGTTTGGTGCAGCCATTGGCTCGCGCATTCAGGAAATCGATGGCATCAACTATGGCGCCTATATCGTGCCAGGCCTGATCATGCTGTCGCTGCTTACCCAAAGCATCGCCAATGCATCTTTCGGCATCTACTTCCCGCGGTTTGTCGGAACCATCTATGAGCTCCTTTCGGCACCGGTCTCTTACCTTGACCTGACGATCGCCTATGTCGGCGCAGCAGCCACAAAATCAGTCGTACTGGGTCTTGTCATCCTCGCCACGGCGGCCCTGTTTGTGCCCTTCCATATTCTGCACCCATTTTGGATGCTGGCATTCCTGGTGCTCACCGCCGTCACCTTCAGCCTTTTTGGCTTCATCATCGGAATCTGGGCCGACGGCTTTGAAAAATTGCAACTCATCCCCCTTTTGGTTATTACGCCACTCACATTTCTCGGCGGCAGCTTCTACTCGATCAACATGCTGCCTGGCATTTGGCAAAAAATCAGCCTCTTCAACCCGGTAGTCTACCTTGTCAGCGGTTTTCGCTGGAGTTTCTATGGCCAGTCGGATGTCAGCATTGGCTATAGCCTCCTGGCCATTTCTGCTTTCCTCTCAGTCCTGCTGGCGACCATCGCGTGGATTTTCAAAACCGGATATCGATTGAAAAATTAGCAAGCCGTTGCAAATCATGGCGTCCAAATCATTAATCGGGCAGTAACCAAAAAAATTTGATTTTAAGCTTATCGTCACACCTGTTGGAGTAGTTTTATTTATTTCTGCGACCACCGGGGGAACGTTGGTGATGCTCGATAGGTTACTAGGCGCGTTACTTTTTATTTTGCTGAGTCTGCCGGCCAACGTAAGCCATGCGACAGAACCCGCACCACTATTTACAATCCAAGGCAAAATCGCCTCTCCTGAAGCTGTGACCGTTACACCTTCGGACTTTACCAAGCTCGCTCCGTTTGAAATTAAGACCGTCGTGGATACATTGGGATCAGGCACGCATCACGTAAAAGGTGTGTTGGCGCGCGACCTTCTCAAGCATTATGGGGCCACCGGCACCGTGCTCCGCGTAACTGGGCTGGACGGTTATGTCATTGATGTGCCGCTCAACGACCTGCTGCAATATGACGTTGTCCTGGCCAATGAGATTGACGGCAAGGAGTTATCGGTACGCGACAGGGGCCCTGCGTGGCTGATCTATCCCGTAAGCCAGCATCCCGAACTTGATGATCCCATCTATGCGGCGCGGGCCGTCTGGCAAGTCACCAGAATAGAGGTCAACTAGAATGCTGGTCCACCTGTCGCGCATCAAGTTTGGCGCCTTCATCATCCTTGTGGCTGTTCTGTTCATCGTGGCCAAGAACGAAGTAAGCAGTATTCGGAGTGTCGTGAAGGGCAACCTCAATGCCGTGGCGCGACTTTCCGATGCCACCCGCCTCGACCGCGAGTTTCTCAACTTTGTCAATCTTGCCCATGCCCGGTACGAGGGCGACATGTATGTGAAACCCCAGGAGCTTCAAATGGCGTTTGATCTTCTTTGGGCCCGCGTCAATACACAGCTCGGCAGTTCCTATACCAAGGGGATCAAGTCTCTCGAGGATGGAGCGGGTCTTATCAAGGAGTTGTCTGAAAGCCTGAAGGAAATTGAACCCCTTGTTCACAACCTGGCGAACAATGATACATCCGATATGCGTGCCATAGAGCTGCTCGATGAAAAATACTCAACTCCCGTCTCTGACCTTGTGCAACGCGCCTATGAGGAAATGACCAACCGTTCAGTCAACGCCGCCTCAGCCCAGCGCACCACGGCACTGACCCTTGAGCGGCTGCAGTGGGTTTTTCTGCTGGTGGGCATCATCGGATTCCTGATGTTGCGCAGTGAATTGCAGGGCATCCGCAAACTGAACGAAGAACTTACCCGCCAGGAAGCCGAAATCCAGAACTATGCCTATACCGATAGCCTCACCAATATCAGCAATCGCAGGCATTTCGACGAACAGATGGCGAGGCTCAGCGCCGAACCAGTAGGCATCGACGCCCATCTCCTGCTCATCGACCTGGACGGTTTCAAGCAGGTCAACGACAGGCATGGCCACAGTGTGGGCGATGAACTTCTGGCTGAAGTGGCGTTGCGCTTGCGGCGGGCAGTTGGCGATGCAAATGTTCTGGCACGCATTGGCGGCGACGAATTCGGCATCATTCTCATTGCCGGCGAACAGCAGGCGCGAGCAACGGCGGCCACGATCCTTGCCAGTCTGCAACGGCCAATTGAACTGGCCCAGCATACGGTCTTGATAAATGCCTGCATTGGCATTTCCGGAACGCGAGGGCGAACTGCCTGCACCACCACCCTGTTGCGCGAGGCTGACACGGCACTTTACACCGCTAAAGCTTCAGGCCGTGGGCAGTTCCAGTTCTATAAGGATAGTCCGCTCGTTGACCAAACCGCGTCAATCGTCTCGTTCGTCACGCGCACCAACCGGAAATCACCGTCCCCAACGTGAGGCCTGCCTATTGGCAACCCAGATCGTTGAGAATGGCGGGTACCAGGAAATGGAATGCGTTGCTTTCAATCATGCCGGCCACGGCTTCAATATCGGAGGAAAATTCCCGGTCCTGCTCGCGCGACAGGGCTTTCGAGCGCACCAGGGCATGGGTCTCTTCCAAGGGCCCGGATGATGTCAGTGGCCTCCTGAAATCAATGCCTTCGGTTGACGCCATGAGCTCAATAGCAATGATGCGCGACAGATTTGCGTTCATCGGACCCAGCCTTCTGGCACCATGGGTTGCCATCGACACGTGATCTTCCTGGTTGGCCGAAGTCGGGGCTGAATCAACAGATGCCGGATGCGACATCTGCTTGTTTTCGCTCATGAGCGCTGCAGCCGTGCATTGCGGAATCATGAAGCCGGAATTCAGCCCCGGATTGCGGATGAGGAAAGGCGGCAACAGCGAAATGCTGGAATCGATCAACGCGGCAATGCGCCGTTCGGAAAGCGAACCCATTTCGGCAACCGCCATGGCGATCATGTCAGCGGCAAAGGCAACCGGTTCAGCATGAAAGTTGCCACCCGAAAGAACGGCTCCATCTTCGGCAAAGACCAGCGGGTTGTCTGACACCCCATTGGCCTCGATCATCAGGGTCTGCGCCGCATTGGCAAGCACATCGATGCATGCCCCCATCACCTGTGGCTGGCAACGAAAGGAATAGGGATCCTGCACCCGCTCATCATCAACCAGGTGTGAAGCGCGAATGGCGCTGCCCGAAAGCAGCCGGCGGAAATGGGAGGCGGCCAGTATTTGCCCAGGATGGGGTCGCAGGAAATGGATGCGGGGATCGAAAGGCGTGTCAGACCCCATGACCGCGTCAATGGAAAGTGCGCCAGCCAATATCGCTGCTGCGGCGTTGCGTTCTGCTGCAACCAGCCCAAACAGGGCAAGGGCCGTCGATACTTGCGTTCCGTTGAGCAAGGCAAGGCCCTCTTTGGGGCCAAGCGCCACGGGTTTAAGCCCTGCGGCCGTTAACCCTGCGAGGCCAGTGAGTGGAAATCCATTCAATGTGGCTTTGCCTTCACCAATCAGAACCAGACTTAAATGGGCCAAGGGTGCCAAGTCGCCCGACGCGCCGACCGAGCCCTGCCCCGGAATGACAGGCAACACATCGGCGTTGATCAACCCCACCAGAGTATCCATCGCAGCCAGAGAGATGCCCGACGCACCCTGCGAAAGCGCATTGATCTTGAGCAGGATGATGAGGCGCACCACGCCAGCATCAAGGGCTAAGCCTACCCCCGCCGCATGGCTGCGAACGATATTGATCTGCAGGCGGGAAAGGTCGGCCTCGGCAATCCGCGTCTTTGCCAGCTTTCCGAACCCGGTGTTCACACCATAGATGGCGTCACCGGTCTTCAAAAGCCGCGCCACGGTGTCGGCACTTCGGGCTATCAGGTCCCGCGAACGGGGAGAGAGCGTCACGGTGACAGGCCCGGCCAGGGCCGCCTTGACGTGGGCAAGCGTTATTGTTGTTTCACCAATGATTATCTTCATGACAGGCCCCTCACAGTTTCCTTAAATCGTTTTTGTATGCGGTCTTCATCAAAATGCCGGCGATCCTTGACCACGTGCCTGCCACCTACAATCACGTCCTTCACGGCGGCATTTCCAGCTGAAAATATCCATGTGTCGATGGCAGAATCTGCGCTGCGTCCGAGCATCGCGGGACAGTCATTGTCCAGAACAGCAATGTCGCAGCGTTTTCCCACTGCAATGGCACCCATGGGCTGGTCAAGGCAGGCCGCACCCCCCTTGAGCGCAGCGTCAAGCAGGGTGCGTCCGGTTGACGCCCCGGCGCCCCGTGCCAGGGCATTTCGCGTGCGGTCGCGAAGCCGCTGGGAATACTCCAGCATGCGCAGGTCTTCTGCTGGTGAAATTGTAATCTGGCTGTCGCTGCCAATCGCAATGGACCCGCCATGACCCATATATCGATCGGCGGGAAATATGCCGTCACCCAGATTGGCTTCCGTTGTCGGGCAAAGTCCGGCAATCGCACCTGTTTGAGCAAGCCAATCCGTTTCTGCCTCCGTCATGTGGGTTGCATGGATGGCGCACCAGCGGCTTGAAACGTCGAACGCCGATTTCAGGAATTCCACCGGCCGCTTGCCAGACCATGCCAGGCAATCTTCAACTTCCTTCACTTGCTCGGCGATATGAATGTGTATCCGTGCATCACTGCCAATGCCGCCCAAAACGGCTGCGAGCAGTTCAGGTGTGACCGCTCGCAAGCTATGGGGCGAAATTCCCAGCCTCCGCAGCGAGTTGACTGGTGTCACCGCGGAAAGCGTTTGATGGATGCGCAAGAAACTGTCGGCGTCATTGGTGAATCGGCGTTGGCCAGCTGTTGCCACCTGCCCACCAAATCCTGAATAATTATAGAGCGTTGGCAACATCGTAATGCCAATTCCCGCCTGTTCCGCGGCGGACAAGCACCGAAGCGACATCTCCGCCGGCTCGTCATAGGGCGAACCATCAGGCTGGTGATGCAGATACTGAAATTCGCCGACACAGGAAAAGCCGGATTTCACCATTTCCACATAGGTCTGGGCGGCCACCGCCTCAAGATCCTCGGGCGAGAGTTTCAAGGCAAAGCCATACATGACGTCCCGCCACGTCCAGAAGCTGTCTGACCCGGGACCTGCGCGTTCGGCCAACCCAACCATCAATCGCTGGTGCGCATGGGAGTGAACATTGGCAATTGCAGGAATGGCAATACCACTGACCAGCAATCCGTCGTTGCCGCCAGTGTCAATGCTTTCAATAAACCCGCCAGCATCCACGACCACAACAACATCCTGCTGCCAACCGGCAGATGTGAGGGCCGAAGTGAAACGGAACTTGCTTTGAATCATGATTCCCCTTATACTGTATATACAACCTTATACAAGTAGGGAAAAACTGTGCGGCTCACCAATCTTCGCATCGCCACCATGGTCGGCGGCTATGGTCTCATTGAAAACGGAACAGTGTCGATTGACGGCGGAAAGATCAGCGCCGTCACGGCCCAGTCCCATGGCAGCGATGCCATTGATTGCGGGGGGCGCTTGCTCACGCCCGGGCTCATCGACTGCCATACCCACATCGTTTTTGGCGGGAACCGGGCCAATGAATTTGAACTGCGCCTCAATGGTGCGGCCTACGCCGATATCGCCAAGTCCGGCGGCGGCATCATGTCTACGGTGCGCGCTACCCGCGCCGCCAGTGAAGAACAGCTCCAGTCATCTGCATTGAAGCGACTCGATTCATTGCTCGCTGAGGGCGTGACGACCATCGAAATCAAGTCAGGCTACGGACTTGATGTGGATACGGAAATGAAAATGCTGCGAGTCGCTCGAAAGCTCGCGGCCCTGCGTCCCGTGGATGTCAGAACCACCTTTCTCGGTGCCCACACTTTCCCGCAGGAGTTCAAGGAAAACCACAAAGGCTATCTGGATATCGTATGCAATCAAGCACTTCCACGAATCGCAGGCGAAGGACTGGCGGATGCCGTTGACGCTTTTTGTGAGGGTATAGCTTTTTCCGTGGACGAAACCGAAGCGGTCTTCAAGGCGGCCAAGTTACTTAATCTCCCAATCAAGCTCCATGCCGAACAGCTTTCCAACCTGGGTGGCGCAAAACTTGCAGCCCGCTATAACGCAATGTCGGTGGATCACATAGAATACCTGGATGGGGATGGAGTCGAATCTATTGCCAGATCCGGCACGGTGGCTGTACTTTTGCCGGGCGCTTTTTACTACTTGCGTGAAAAGCAGGCGCCACCCGTTGCAGCCCTGCGGCAGCATCGCGTACCCATTGCGATTGCGACTGACCTGAACCCGGGATCGTCACCCGTGAATTCTCTGCTGGCCACCATGAACATGGCCTGTGTGCTGTTTGGCCTGACGCCCGAAGAGGCCCTGTCTGGCGTCACCGCCAACGCCGCCCGCGCCCTGGGCCTGCGCGATCGCGGCACAATTGCGGTTGGTCAAAAGGCCGATCTTGTGCTCTGGGACGCAGAGCGCCCGGGCGACCTGAGCTACCCCCTGGGCTTCAACCCGCTTTCCGCTGTCATAAAGGACGGCCATCTCATCCGGGGGACACTTCCATGAACGTTATGCTGCCGCTTTATGCCCAGGTGAAGGACCACATCCTGGGTAATATCAAATCCGGTACCTGGGCGGCAGGATCGCGGGTGCCTTCCGAAAACGAACTCGTCGAAAGCTTCGGCATCAGCCGCATGACGGCGAACCGGGCTTTACGTGAGCTGGCTGGAGATGGCTACCTGGCAAGGGTACCCGGCGTCGGCACCTTCGTGAAGGAACAGGCCGCCCGCACCAGCATGATGGAACTGCGTAATATTGCCGAGGAGATCGAAGCCCGCGGCCACAAGCATTCCTCCCGGCTGATAACCCGGGAAAAGGTGACGGCGACCCAGGCCCTGACCGACGAGTTTGAATGGAAAACGCCTAAACCGCTGTTTCACCTGGTAGTGGTGCATGAGGAAAATGGCCTTCCCGTGCAGCTCGAGTATCGCTGGGTGAACCCACAGATTGCGGCCGACTTCCTGATCCAGAACTTCACCAGGCAAACACCGACGGCCTATCTCATGAACACGGTTCCGGTGGACGAACTGGAGCACTCCGTCGAGGCCATAATGCCCGACGCGACACAGCAGAAACTTCTGGGCATCACGGCCCACGAACCCTGCCTTGCCCTGCAGCGCAGAAGCTGGAGCAAGGACCAGGTGGTGACCGTGGCCACCCTTGTATATCCCGCCTCGCGCTATGCCCTGCACAGCCGTTACAAAACCAACGCCCAAGGAAAACCCCTATGAACACCCGCCGCGACAATTCCCGCCACATCAAGGCTGCCACTGGAACGACCCTCAGCGCCAAATCCTGGCTCACCGAAGCCCCCTTGCGGATGTTGATGAACAACCTTGACCCCGGCGTGGCCGAACGGCCGGAGGAACTCGTGGTCTACGGTGGCATCGGCCGGGCCGCCCGCAACTGGGAAGCCTATGACCAGATCGTGGCCAGCCTCCGTTCGCTCGAGGATGACGAAACCCTGCTGGTACAATCGGGCAAGCCCGTTGGCATCTTCCGGACCCACAAGGACGCACCGCGGGTCCTCATCGCCAATTCCAACATCGTTCCCCACTGGGGCACCTGGGACCATTTCAACGAACTCGATAAGAAGGGCCTGATGATGTATGGCCAGATGACGGCGGGCTCTTGGATCTATATCGGCACGCAAGGCATCGTCCAGGGCACCTACGAAACCTTTGCTGAAGTGGGCCGCAAGCACTATGGCGGAAATCTCCAGGGAAAATGGTTCCTGACAGCTGGCCTTGGCGGCATGGGTGGGGCCCAGCCGCTGGCCGCCACCATGGCTGGTGCCTCGATGGTTGCCATTGAATGCCAGCCATCGCGCATCGAGATGCGGCTCCGCACCCGATATCTCGACACCCAGGCCGCAACGGTTGATGAAGCCATCCAAATGATCAGGCAGTCGCCCAAGCCCATTTCGGTTGGCGTGCTCGGCAACGCCGCTGAAATCCTGCCTGACATGGTCAAGCGCGGCATCAAGCCCGATGCCGTCACCGACCAGACCTCGGCCCATGACCCGGTAAACGGTTACCTGCCTGCGGGCTGGACCCTGGCCGAATGGGAAGACAAGCGCGTCAGCAATCCGCAAGCCGTCAAGGCCGCCAGCATGGCGTCGATGAAAGTCCACGTGCAGGCCATGCTGGATTTCCAGAAGATGGGTGTTCCCACCCTCGACTACGGCAACAACATCCGCCAGATGGCCCTTGAAATGGGGCTTAAGGAAGCCTTCGACTTTCCTGGTTTCGTGCCAGCCTACATCCGCCCGTTGTTCTGCCGTGGCATTGGCCCCTTCCGCTGGGCAGCCCTCTCCGGCAACCCGGAAGACATTTACAAAACCGACCAGCGCGTCAAGGAACTGATCCCCGATGACAAGCACCTGCACAACTGGCTCGACATGGCGCGCGACCGCATTGCCTTCCAGGGCCTTCCCGCCCGCATCTGCTGGGTAGGTCTCGGCCAGCGCCACCGCCTCGGCCTGGCGTTCAACGAAATGGTGAAAAACGGCGAGGTGGATGCCCCCATCGTCATCGGTCGCGACCACCTCGATTCAGGTTCCGTGGCCTCGCCCAACCGCGAAACCGAGGCTATGCTCGATGGCAGCGATACGGTGTCCGACTGGCCATTGCTCAATGCACTTCTCAACACGGCGTCGGGTGCAACCTGGGTGTCGCTGCACCACGGCGGCGGCGTTGGCATCGGCTATTCGCAACACGCCGGCATGGTCGTGGTGGCCGACGGCACAGACGATGCCGCCCGCCGTCTGGAACGCGTGCTGTGGAACGATCCTGCCAGCGGCGTCATGCGCCACGCCGATGCCGGCTACCAGATCGCCAGGGATTGCGCGAGCGAGCAAGGCCTGAAGCTGCCGGGGATTACCATGTGACATGACGGGCGCTCTGAAAGCCGGGTTCGTCTATTTCGCCATCGCCTTTGCAGCAGGCTTCCTGCTGGGCACGATCCGAACCCTGGTGGTTGCCCCTGCCCTCGGCGAGATGATCGGTGTCGTCATTGAATTACCCCTCATGCTCGCCACGTCATGGCTTGCCTGTCGCTGGGTCCTCGATCGCTTCGCTGTTCCAGACCGGCTGTCCACGCGGGGCCTCATGGGTCTATCGGCATTCCTGTGGCTCATGGTTGCCGAAGCGCTGCTGTCTGTCATTCTTCTCAACCGCAGTCTCGTTGATCACTTCGCACTCTACGGCAGCCTGCCTGTCCTGCTTGGACTCGCAGGCCAAATCGCCTTCGCCGGGTTTCCACTGCTGCAAACTTTCTCACCTCTTTCCACCGGAAAGATTCGGTAAATTCCGTCCTCCCGGCGCACCTCGGCATGACGAATTAAAACGTTGCGGATGTTGAAAATGAAAGTGGAAGGAGTCGAAAAAGTGTTTTCAATTTAGCTCCCTTAACACGCGTAAGCCGCCGATGACCGTTGCCTTCGTTTCATGGGCTTGACTTGAATTGGTGCCCCAATTAATGATTCTACAGTAAGCAAAAATGCTAGGGGGCGTTTCAATGCAATTCAATTTCTATGTATGCCTGGTCGTTGGCGGCCTGGCAGGTAGCACTGTTGCCTTTGCAGGCGAGCAAGCAAGCGCCAATTCAGCAAGTGGTTTTAGAATTTCGGGCAGTGTTGGCAGGTTAGACGGCGCGGCGCATGAGTATGTCTACAATCCGGACCGTACCAAATTGAGCGAGCTCATTTGGGACATGGAGGGTAATATCGGCCTGAATGGCGACGTAGAGTGGGGACTGACTGACCGACTGAAAATGTCTGGCTCATTTTCGGTTGGCCTGGATGGCAACAACAAAATGGACGATTACGACTGGTTGATTGCGCCCTATAACGACTGGTCTCACCACTCTATTTCAAGCGACACAAGGCTAGATCACTATCTGAGTATTGACGCTGGCTTGACCTATGCAGCGGTTGAACGCGAATCTTGGAAATTGCTGGTCATTGGCGGCGCCAAATATACCGATGTGAAATGGACCGCCTATGGCGGGGATTTTGTCTACAGCAGCGACCCAGGTTTCAGAGATTTAACCGGGAGCTTTCCCGATGCCAAAGCAATCAGCTATCAATTGATGTTACCGGCAATCTATGCCGGATTGGGTGTGGAGCACCAGTTTGATGAAGTGACCCTCGGTATATCGGCAGTCGCTGGCGTTTCATTTGATGGTTCCGATGAGGACAATCATTGGATGAGAACCCCTCCGCTGACGTTTCTGGAGGATTTTGGTGCGGCCCCCTATGTGGGTCTTAAAGCTCGAGCCACATACGCTCTGACCGACCGGACAGGTATTATGATCTTGGGCAAGTATGAAAGGTATTTCACCGCAAAGGGAGACACCACATTGTTTGAGAATGGTAGCCAAGTGAATTATTTTGGCGGCGATGTAGCCGGTGCGAATCTTGAGACAATAAGCATATCCGCCGGTCTTAATTTTGAATTCTGACTGAGTTTAATGAATGATTGGGCAGAGCCGCTAGGTCATCGGGTCAAGCCCGATGATAGAGGCAAACCACAGCTCCCCCTTAAAACGTCACCACCGCCATCGTGGCACGGTGGTCCGAAGGCCAAGGTGTAACCACGATATCCGCTTCCGGGGCCTTCTCGCCAACGATGCCGGCCGAGATGACCTTCAGGTTCTTGGCCTTGGCCAGGACAAAATCGATGCGGTCATGGTGGTCTTGCCTGTCGGTGGGTTCCGTCGTTGGCGTCCATGTCACGCCGGGCTTGGCAACCTCGTCGGGGAAAGCCACGCGGAACGTGTCGACAAAGCCTTCCGCCTCAACCCCCTTGGTAGTTGGATATGCAACGACGAGAGGCTGCAGCCCCGCCTTCACGGCTTTCTCAGTCCAATCCCAGTGGCTGGGCTCATTGAAATCACCCATCACGAACTGGGCAACCGCATCTCCCTCGGCCCTGATATCGGCCACCAGCAAGGACAATGCCTTGCCGCGTGTTTCCGTTGCGGCCTTGATGGCCTCGTCAGCGGTCTTGAGATAGGGCCAGTTGCCATACTCGATATTGAGAAGCTGGTAGGGTTGGTAAGGTGCATCATCCAGGTTCATGCTGTAGGCCACGACCTTGGCACCGTTCACGTCAATTTCCACTCCAACCCCGTTTGGCGTTTCCTTGCCAAACGGATACTTGCTGATGATAGCATCGGCCCAATGGTTTTCCGTATTGTGCTTGAGCTCATGGTAGAAATAGCCAAGGGCTGCGGCAATGTCCTTGGCGCGGCTGTTGTCGGTGGCAGCACACACATCTGCCGTACACGGATCAGGTTCCGGCACCGTTTCCTGGGCACCGATGATATCGGCACCCGATGCCTTGATCACGGCCACGGTCTCATCAATGGATTTTTGTGCGTTAGCTCCCGCACCCCACATGTTGAAACTGAGCAGAGTCAGTTTCTGCTCTGCCGCCTGGACTGGAACGGACAGGGCCAAAAACACGACGCTGGCTAATATCTGGTGGCGAATATTCATGTCTCTCTCCCGTGACCTGGAAAATCCTACTCCTCAAACCAGGGCCCGTGCAATGGCATGCAGGGCCTGGAACATGGCCACGTCAAACGGCCGGTTCAGAAAGTCCGGGGCACTTGCAAGCTTCACAGCCACCATGTTGTAATTCCAGTTGATGTAGATGAGCTGGCCGAAAACACCCTTCGCCAAAATGGCTTTTGCAACAGGATCCTCAATCCAGAACTGATTCCGGTAAGCGCCCTGTGGCATCGAAAACGTATAGGGTTCCTTGAAAATTCCATGGTTGCCATGACGCGCAGCCTTGATCCATGACGACGGGATGACGCCCGCTCCATTTTCCAAAACCATCTGGCCAAAGCGCCCGTAATCACGCAGGCTGGCATTCAGCCCTCCGTCGGCCTGTGCAAAGCCTGCACTGTCAACCGTCATGCAGGCGCTCTCCTCCATGCCCGCCTTCTGCCAGATTTCTTCTGACAAGAGCTGGGCCAGGCGCTTTCCCGTCACCCGTTCCATGCAGAACGCCAGCACATCGGTTTCGATGGAGCGGTAGGCAAACAGTTCGCCATGCGGCCGCTCGGTTTGCGTTAATCCCAGCACCAGTTCCCACATGTGGCGCGGCCAATTGAAAGTGGGGTCACTGTCGGCCGGGATGGGCTTCCAGCCACTGGCCACATCCACTTGGCCCACATCCGAATAGGGGTTGGTGTATTCCTCGGAAAACCGCGTACCCGTGGTCATGTCGAGGACTTGCTGCAGCGTAGCACCACGCCAGCCGGTTGCTTCGAGTTCTGGCAGATAGTTGGTAACCGGCGCATTTACATCCAGAAGTCCACGGGCAACAAGTATTCCCGCCACCATGCCGGTAAAAGATTTCGCCACCGACTGCGACAGGTGCAGGGTCCGGTCCGTCATGCCGTTGAAATAACGCTCATAAGCCACCGCACCGTGCTTCAGGATCAAAAAACCGTCCGTATACTGTTCATCGAGCAGCCCAAGTAATGTAGTGGGAGAACCAGCACTGTCGGCAACGGCCAGTTTGTCCAGGTTGAAGTCTACCCGTGGCAACGCCCGCACCGGGCCGGACCCGCGCCAGACTTCAACCGTAGGCAAGATCTCGCGCACATGCTGGAATGACCAACGGTTCCAGGGTGGCCTGTCCCAATCCATTCGGGGTGGAACCAGGGAAGGCGGTGAACCCTGCATGATGGGCAGCATCACGTCGGAATTTTTATAGCTTGGCATGGTCCAATTCCCCGGAACAAAAAAGCCCCGGCAGTTTCCCGCCGGGGCCATCAGGATAGCGGATCTACTTCAACAAATCAGTCCAAATCTTGGTGTACATTTCATTCACCTCAGGCGAACAGGTCTTCACGAATTCACCCTTGTTGGCCAGTTCAGGTGGGATGACGATTTCCCGCGCAGTTTTCATGTCGGCCGGCATGTAGGCGTCCGAACCAGTAATGCCGTTGGCATAACGGGCAAATTCCGAAAGCATGGCGGCGTTCTTGGGATCCATCATGAAGTTCTGGAACAGCTTGGCGTTTTCAACATTCTTGGCGTCTTTCAGAACCGAGAGGTTGTCCATCCACACCACAAAGCCTTCCTTGGGATAGCCGTAGGACACCTTGTCGTTCTGCAGACGGGCGCGGAACGAGGTGCCGTTCCAGTCAGCACCACCCATGAGGTCGCCCTTGGCCAGCTTGTCGATGGTGGAGTAATCCATGGAAAGCCACTTTGCCTTGGCGGCCACCAGCTTGTCACGCACACGCTTGAGCACTTCCTTGTCGTCGGTGCATTGCTTGCCGCCCTGGTTGAAGATCGCCAGTGTCATGATGTCGCCCATCTCAGGCACAACGTTGATTTTCCCCACCAGGCCCGGGGGCGGATCGAGGAAAATGTTGGAGGTATCAATGTCGCCATCATAGGCCGACTTGTTGACCACCACGCCCGTTGTACCCCACTGCCAGGGAACACTGTAGTGACGGCCTGGATCGTAAGGCACTTCTTGCCACTTGGCCTCGACGTTCTTGAAATTTGGCATCTGGTCGGGCCTGGTTTCAAGCAGCAGACCTTCCTTGATCCAGATCTCCATGTAGTTGGCGGACGGCACCACCATGTCAAAGCCATGGCCACCGGCACGGATTTTTGCAAGCGCACTGTCGTTTGAATCATAGTCGGTGATCGTCACCTTGACGTTGTTTTCAGTTTCAAACTTCTTGATCATCTCCGGGCTGGTATAGTTACCCCAGTTGAAGATGTTGAGTTCGCCATCTGCCAGTGCGGCCGTTGGCATCAAGAATACTGCAGCACCGAGAAGTGCCGCTTTCAAAGTCAGTTTCATTTCAGTCTCCCTGTTCGCGTATTTTCAGTCTTAGTATTTCTTCCTGTTGACGAAGAAGAAAATTGTCACAACCGCGACGGATAATAGTAGAAATACCACCGAGATTGCATTTATTTCCGGCGACAACACCCGCCTGATTTGACCCAGCATATACGTCGGCAATGTGTCCTGACCGCCTGATTTTACAAAATTCGTGATCACCACGTCGTCGAGCGAAATTACGAAGGCCAGCATGAAACCTGAAAGAATGCCAGGCCAAAGAAGTGGAAAAGTCACTCTTTTAAAGGCATTCCACGGCGTTGCATAGAGATCGGCCGCCGCAGTTTCCAAAACCGTATCCATGGTTTCAAGCCGGGCGCGGATGGGCATGTAGGCGAAAGGAATGCAAAACGCCGTATGCGCTGCGATCAGGTAACCAATGCCCGTGTAGCCGGTCCAGATCTTGATGCGCGAAAACACGATGAGCAGGGCCACCGCCGTAACGATTTCCGGCACCATCAGGGGCTGGTTGATGAAGGCAAATTTGAAGGTGAGGCCCGGATAGGGCCTGGTGCGCGTCGTGGCGATGGCAGCCATGGTCGCTGAAATGGTAGCCAGAACCGCAGCTATGATCGCAATCTGGAAAGAGCGAATGGCCGCTATCTTGACGTCCTGGTTGTTGAACGCCTGGACAAACCAGCGCAG
>JANMKJ010000043.1:0-4708 GCA_031371945.1 Rhodobiaceae bacterium | reverse complement strand
GTAAAGCAGGCGCAGGGACGGAATGGCAATAACCACGAGAATGACGATTGGAATGATCGTCCACAGCACTTCGATGAGCGTGTTATGGGTGGTTTTCGAGGGAACGGGGTTGGCCTTGGCGTTGAATTTCACCATGATGTAAAGCATCAGGCCCATGACGAACAGGGTGATGACTGTAATGATCACCATCAGGAAATTATGCAGCCAGGCAATGCCTTCGGCCACCGGGGTTGCCGCATCCTGCAGGCCCAGTTGCCATGGTTCAGCATGACCCAGTGCGGCCCAGGCCGCACCTGAGGCGGTAAGCCCCAGAAGCCCCACACCCAAACCAGCCAATTTGCTTGCGATTTTCATCGGTAACCCTCTCAATTCGTAAATCTACAATGGGTTTTAACCCATTGACACCCCTCGCTGCGCGACTCTTTACCCCGTGCGCAGGATTAAAGCAGATGTGAACCACATTCGCCTCCCCCTCGCAACAAAAGCGGGCGCGGCATAACGTCATTGTATTCAATCATTTCGGCCTAATGCAATCCACCGTTTTCAAGAGTTCGAAATTCCGCCTCATTTATCACGGAAAGGCAAACTTAGGCAGTTTACTGTTTTGGCCAAAAGACTATTGTTCTATACACCACACGGCGCTAATAGCGCCGTGGTTTATTACGAAAGGTACCGTTCCCGTGACAATTACCAATGCCCTGCGTTTTGCAGTTTTAGCTGGGTTAATGGGCATATCCTGCCCTCCGGCTGCTTATGCCCAACAGCAACAGCCTGCGGCAGGACAACAGAATTTCGGACCCCGCATCAAGCCTGCCCAGCCGGGCGTTGCCCAGGCCCAGCAGGCACCCCAGACGGAAACCGTTGCAACCAATGGAGCCTGGCAAGTGCAGTGCGGCACGGCAACGGCCCAGGATGGCAGCGTTGATCCTGCTGCAAAAAAGCAGTGCGGCATGGTACAGATAACCAAATCGGAGAAGAATGAAAAAATTGGCCTCTCGCTTATCATCGTGAAGGCCAAACAGGCTGACAAGGACGTGCTCATGATGCGCGTCATGGCCCCCATCGGGGTCTACCTGCCAACCGGTGTTGCCCTTGAAATTGATGGGGCAGCAGTGGGTCGCGTTCCGTTCACCCGCTGTCGCCCGCAAATCTGTGAGGCGTTTGCCGAGGCTTCGCCCGATACGATTGCCAAGATGAAAAAAGGTACGACCGCCAATTTCATTATCTATGAGGCCCCGGGTCTGGGGGTTCCCATGAAGATTTCCCTGAGTGGGTTTGCCGCCTCGCTCACCGCCCTGATAGAGCAATAATAATTGGGTCGAAGGCACTAGGCGCTGGAGGCATTGACGCTTATCTCTATGGTTTAACCCTTGGATAAGGAATCTCCCGGTGGCTTTTTCGCTTTTTGAGAATACCGATACGACGCAGGCGCAGGCCAGCCAGTTGGTGCGTGATGCCCTGCACGGGGCCGATGATGGCGAACTGTTCGTCGAGCGGCGGCAATCGCAGGGTTTCTCATTTGACGACGGCAAACTGAAATCGGCAAGTTTTGACGAAAGCCAGGGTTTTGGCCTGCGCTCGGTTTCAGGTGAAACGGCGGCCTATGCCCATTCCACCGACATATCAACGGCAGCGCTCAAGCGGGCTGCCGCACTGTGCAAGACCATGACGCAGGGTGGTGCTGCAAAAATTGCAGCATCGCCCGAGCGGAGCAATCACAAACTGTATTCGGACGTCAACCCTACACAAGCCCTGGGCTTTGCCGAGAAAATATCTCTGCTGCAAAAGGTGGATGCATTTGCCCGCGCCCTCGGACCTGAAGTTTCACAGGTTTCGGTGTCCCTGGCCAGCGATTGGCAATCGGTGGAGATCATCCGGGGTGATGGGCAAGTCTACCGCGACATCCGTCCCCTCGTAAGGTTCGGGGTTTCAGTGGTGGCCACGCGTGGCGGCATACAGGGCCAGGGCAGCCACGGGCTGGGTGGCCGGGGCGACATGGCTTCCTACGTGACAGAAGACCTGTGGCAGGCGGCAGCCCGCGAAGCTTACCGCCAAAGCCTTGTTTCACTGGATGCAAAGCCTGCACCCGCCGGCGAGGTTGATGTCATGCTGGGTCCGGGCTGGCCCGGGATTTTGCTGCATGAGGCTATCGGCCATGGGCTCGAGGGTGATTTCAACCGGAAAGGCACTTCGGCCTTTGCAGGCCTCATGGGTACGCGCATTGCGGCCAAGGGCATAACCGTTGTCGATGATGGCACGCTGCCCAACCGGCGGGGATCCCTCACCATTGACGATGAAGGGACGCCGTCGAACTGTACGACCCTGATTGACGATGGCGTGTTGGTGGGTTTCATGCAGGACCGGCTGAATGCGCGCCTGATGGGTGTGGCACCCACCGGTAACGGGCGCAGGCAGTCCTACGCCCATGCGCCCATGCCGCGCATGACCAACACCTACATGCTGTCGGGTGACAGGCATCCTGATGAAATCCTCAAATCCATCAAGAAAGGACTTTTTGCCAAGTCTTTCGGCGGTGGCCAGGTTGACATCACATCGGGAAAATTCGTGTTTTCCTGCACCGAGGCCTATTTGATCGAGGATGGCAAACTCACAACCCCGGTGCGCGGTGCCACCATCATCGGTTCTGGCGCCGATGCGCTCACCCGCATTTCCATGGTGGGTAATGACATGGCGCTCGATCCAGGCATCGGGACGTGTGGCAAGCAGGGGCAAGGTGTGCCCGTGGGGGTTGGCCAGCCCAGCCTGCGCATAGACCGGCTCACGGTTGGCGGTACGGCTGCCTGAGTGATGCGACCACGGCTGGTTATTTTCGATATGGATGATGTGCTGTGCCACTATGATCTGGGCCGCAGGCTTCGTGCGCTGTCGCAAATCAGTGGCAAGACACCGCGTGACATCCGAGCCGCCATCTGGGATTCCGGATTTGAGGAGGATGCGGACTCAGGTGGTTATCCTGATGCGGATGTTTATCTCGCCGAATTCAGCCAGCGCATCGGCCATCCCATATCGCGGCGTGAGTGGATTGCAGCGCGGGCCGAATCGATGATTGCCTCGACCGATGTTTTGGCCCTTGCAAAATCCATCGGGCAGACGGCCCGCATCGCCATCTATACCAACAATGGCCCCATCGTGAAAAACTCGCTGGACGATTTATTTCCAGAGGCAGCGGCCATCTTCAGTGAGCGTTACTGTTCTTACGAATTTGGCACGAAGAAGCCTGATCCTGCCAGCTTCACGCGGCTGCTTGCAACGCTTGGCGTGGATGCTGCCCACACGTGGTTCATTGATGACAAGCGATCGAATGTTCAGGGTGCGCGCATTGCAGGATTGCAGGGGCATCATTTTCGCTCCTATGATCTCCTGGTGAAAGACGCTAGAGACTTGGGTTTTGAAATTGGTGGACCGCCATAATGTCACTGATGACCATGCTGGCCTCGGCCCAAAATGGAAACTATTTTGAAAACGTTGCAAAGGCCTGTGGCGTGAGCCCCGCTTTGGCCCAATCGGGCCTTGAGAAGCTTTGCCCGGCCATTGCGCGGCAACTCAAAGCCAAGGCTGAAAATGATCGTCAGGCGTTTGAATCGCTGCTCGACCTTTTGGATGAAGGTGGTGACGGTACCGATCTCGACAGTGCCGATGCGATGACAGGGGCTGAAGCGATTTCGGATGGCACGGCCGTGCTGGACGACATCTATGGCTCAGGATCCGCTTCACTGGCCGCCATGAAGAAACTGGTTCCCGGATTGGACGACGGCCAGTTGCAAGCGCTTTCGGCCATCGCGGCCACCAGTGTGCTCGCAGGCCTGTCCAAGAGCTATGCCGCGCCCCAGGCACTTGCCAGCGCGCCTGCTGAAAGCCGGGGATTGCTCGGCACGATTATTTCAGCCGTCGTTACGGGTGCGCTGCAAGGCATGGCCCGGCAACTCGCACCCAAGCGTCGGCGGCGGCGCAGCTACGCAAGCTATTTCGGCAGGAAGCGTAAAGTCACCCGCCGCAGACGCACGAAAACACCTTCGCTCAATGACATATTCGGGCAAATCCTCGGTAAACTTTAATGACAACGGGAGAGTAAAATGGACCTATCAGAAATTGGCCAGCAATTCGGCCTTACCCCGGCGCAAACCAAGGCGGCCTTCGAGGCCCTTGCCCCCGTTGTAGCGGCAGGCCTGCAACGCAATGGTAATGCGGGTGGCGGACTCACCGACATCATCGAGTCCATGACCAAGGGTCAATCGGCTGGCACGGGTGCGCTTACCAAGCACGGCAACGACGTGCTCGGCGAAATCTTCAAGACGAAGGACGTGAGTCGTGGCGTCGCCGATGAAGTGTCGGCCAGCACAGGCATCGGCCCCTCCATCCTGAAAAAGCTGCTGCCCATCATCGCATCCATCGTCATGGCCCAGCTTGCCAAGCAGATGACTTCGGGTGGCAGCTCAGGCGGCGGTGGCCTTGGTGACATTCTCGGCCAGGTACTTGGCGGTGGCCAGCAGCCCCAGGACAATTCCGGTGGTGGCGGCCTTGGCGATATCCTCGGCCAGATTCTTGGTGGTGCTGCAGGTGGCCAATCCGGTGGCGGTGATCTGGGTGACATCCTGGGCCAGGTCCTGGGCGGTGCCGGTGGTAGCCAGGCGACACGTGACGGCGGAAGCCTCCTGGACTCCGTCGAGAAGGCGTTGCGGAACCGGTA
>JANMKJ010000042.1:0-2108 GCA_031371945.1 Rhodobiaceae bacterium | reverse complement strand
CAGATCTTGGCACTGCGAGGCGAATAGAGCAAAACCCCATCTGCTGCTGCCAAGTCCTGTGTTATGCCATGAGGAGTCTGGACCACGGCATCGTAGATCACCAGTTTCTCAACGACGAATTTTTGTGCTGTCAGCAAAGCGTGCAAATCAGCAGACGTTTCGGCACCTGAAAGATAAAGTATGGGGCCTGCTGCAGGATCAAAATTTTCCATGATATGAGATAAAAGTCCATGCACGTCTCCACCATGGGCCTCGCATGATGTGAAGCCGGCAGCCACGGCGGCGGCCAGTGATTGGGGACCGACGGTGAGAAGTGGGGTTTTCTTGAGGACCTCTGGTGCCGGAAAAAATTTCAGTGCGTTGGCACTTGTTGCACAAATAAGCTGGTAGTTTCCGGGAGGAATTGGTTGTGTTGGTCGTGGAACAATTTTGAGGAGAGGTGCCAGGATAGCCGAATGCCCCAGTTTTTCGAGCTTGGCCTTGAGCACTCCTGCGTCCGCTTCGGGGCGTGTAATGACAAGCCGCATCAGAATGCAATAAGGGCGCCGCCACGCGCTTTTACTTCGGCACCGGCATCTTCTCCCATCCGGACAGCGTCACCAGCCGGGCCCAGCCTCGTGGTTTCAAAGCAATGCACGCCATCGAGTGTCAGCGCGTGGCCGCGAAACATAAGAGTATTACCTTGCAATGTGGCGTGGCCAGCAAGCGGCGTGCGACAGGATCCATCCAGGGCCTTTAGAAACGCCCGTTCGCAGGATACAGCTATTGCGCTGGGGCTGTCGTTGATGGCACTCAACAGTTCCCGGGTTGCTTCATCATCTTCACGGATTTCAATGCCGATAGCGCCTTGGGCAATGGCTGGCAGCATGGTTTCGATGGGCATAACCTGGGTGATTTTGTCGCCCAGCCCCAGGCGGTTCAGCCCGGCACAGGCCAGGAATGTGGCATCAGCCACACCTTCGGAGAGTTTGCGCAATCGAGTTTGCACGTTGCCACGAAACTGCACCGACTTGAGATCGGGGCGGATTTTCAGTACTTGTGCGGTGCGCCGCACGGATGATGAGCCGAGAACAGCGCCGTGCTGCAGTTCTGAAATCGAACGCGCAGATAGGCTGATAAAGGCATCGCGGGCATCTTCGCGGGGAAGAACTGCGGCGATGGTGAGGCCATTGGGCAGCAAAGCCGGCAAGTCTTTCATGGAATGCACAGCCAAGTGGATGTCGCCGGCCATAAGTGCTTCTTCAATTTCCTTGGTGAACAAGCCCTTGCCGCCAATATCAGACAGAGGGCGGTCCTTGATGCGGTCACCAGCTGTAGAAATCGTGACAATTTCAATGGCGCTTGCGTCCATTCCATGGGCTTTTACCAGGCGATCGCGGGTTTCGTGGGCCTGGGCAAGGGCGAGGGGTGAACCCCGGGTTCCGATTTTTATACGCGGCATTTGCAAATGATATCCGGTGGATGCTAGAGCGAGTCCTCGTATTAGCCGTTAATTTGTGAGACGTCACCCATTCCATGACGCATGTACTCGGTATTGAAACGTCCTGCGACGAAACGGCCGCCAGCGTCGTTTGCCGGCATGGCGACGGACGAGGTGTTATCCTCAGTAATGTTGTATTATCGCAGATCGCCGACCATGCGCCCTATGGCGGCGTGGTGCCGGAAATTGCTGCACGGGTGCATATTCGCCACCTCGACCGATTAGTAGCGCAGGCGATGAGCGAGGCGGGATTGACCTATTCTCAGCTGGATGGCGTTGCCGCCACGGCAGGGCCGGGACTACTCGGGGGCGTCATCATTGGCCTGACCACAGCCAAAGCCATAGCCCTGGCCCATGCCAAACCTTTGCTTGCGGTGAACCACCTCGAGGGTCACGCGTTGACGCCAAGGTTGCTGGGGCCATGCCCATTCCCGTATTTGCTGTTGCTGATTTCCGGCGGCCACACGCAGTTTCAACTGGTGCAAGGGGTTGGCCGCTACCACCGTTTAGGCACGACAATTGACGACGCCTTGGGGGAGGCTTTTGACAAAACGGCCAAGTTACTGGGACTGGGATATCCCGGAGGCCCGCAAGTTGAGTTTCATGCCAAACGCGGCAATCCCTTGCG
>JANMKJ010000031.1:0-8848 GCA_031371945.1 Rhodobiaceae bacterium | reverse complement strand
TGGTGGTTTTTGCGTCATGGCGGCCGTTGCGCACGCTGGTTGGGGCCTATCTTTTTGGCGCAGTTTCAATCCTTGGTTTTGTGGTGCAGGCCATGGGACTTGGCATTCCCTCGCAATTCCTGTCGGCCTTGCCTTATCTGGTCACAATCGTAGCACTCGTGATTATTTCAGGTAACAAGCGATTGACGCGGGCCAATACTCCTGCTTGCCTTGCCCAACCTTTTGTGCCTGATAGGTAGGAAGCAACCGGCCCTGCCTTTGTGGCAAGCAGGGTCCAATGACCGAAAAGCCGCGAGTTAAGAACTGGATACACGGGAGACGAGAAATTAAGAAATTACTGATGTCAGTTGCGGTAGCAGCTGTGGCGATGGGCGTGGGCTCGGGCGCTTCGCTTGCCGCCGACAAAATCAAGGCCTGCTGGGTTTATGTAGGCCCGGTTGGCGATGGCGGCTACACGTTCCAGCATGACGTTGGCCGCAAGCAGGTTGACGCGGAACTGGGCGACAAGGTTGAGACCGTATTTGTGGAAAACGTTGCAGAAGCCGATGCAGACCGTTCGATTGAGCGTCTGGCGCGGGATGGCTGCAAGCTTATTTTCACGACATCATTCGGCTTCATGGATCCAACCATCAAGGTTGCCGCGAAATTCCCGGATGTGATGTTTGAACACGCAACGGGCTACAAGACGGCAGCGAACGTGGCAACCTACAATGCCAAGTTCCACGAAGGCCGCTATGTGCTTGGGCAGATCGCCGCCAAGATGTCGAAGTCGGGCACCGCGGGATATATCGTGTCGTTCCCGATCCCTGAAGTTGTTTCTGGCATCAATGCCTTCATGCTGGGTGCGCAGTCAGTCAATCCCGACTTCAAGGTGAAGATTGTCTGGGTGAACACATGGTTTGACCCCGGCAAGGAGGCAGATGCCGCCAAAGTGCTGTTGAGTCAGGGTGCGGATATCCTGGTGCAGCACACGGATTCGACTGCACCACTGCAGATCGCCCAGGAACAAGGAAAGTTTGGCTTTGGCCAGAGCTCCGACATGATTGCATTTGCGCCAAAGGCCCAACTGACGGCAATTGTCGACACCTGGGGTCCGTATTACGTTGAGCGCGTGAAGGCTGCCATGGATGGCACCTGGAAATCGCAACAGTCGTGGGAGGGCATGAAAGAAGGCCTGGTCACGATGGCGCCCTACACCAACTTGCCCGACGACGTGGTAAAGATGGCGACGGCGACCCAAGCGGACATTACCTCGGGCAAGCTCAATCCATTCACTGGCCCTATCACCAAGCAGGATGGCACGGTGGCTGGCGAAGCCGGCAAGCCGCTTCCTGATGGCGATATCCTTGGCATGAACTGGTATGTCAAAGGTGTTGACGACAAGCTTCCACAATAACAAACTTCAAGTGCTGTAAGTTCGCCTGCCGCGGAATCACTTGCGGCAGGCGTTTTTGCGAAAGGTGACGGAAATGGACCCCTATCTGGTTGAGTGGCTGAACATGCTCACCCGCTGGGGACACATGATTGCCGGCATCGCTTGGATTGGCACCAGCTTCTATTTTGTCGCGCTCGATCTTTCCCTCAGGAAAGGCGCAAACCTTCCCGCTGGAGTGGCTGGAGAGGCGTGGGAAGTTCATGGCGGTGGATTTTACCAGGTGCAGAAATTCCTGGTGGCGCCCTCACACCTTCCTGACCATCTCGTGTGGTTCAAGTGGGAAGCCTATCTGACCTGGGTTACAGGTTTCATACTGCTCATCCTGCAATACTACATCAATGCACAATCCTTTCTCATCGACGCCAGTGTCCTGGAACTTACCACGTGGCAGGCCATCGGAATTTCGGTCGGAAGCCTGGTCTTGGGCTGGATCATTTATGATCTGTTGTGCCGATCGCCGCTCGTCCAGAAGCCGGCGTTGCTGGCAACATGTGTGTTCGCGCTCATCATTGCGGCCGCCTACGGCTTCACCCATGTATTTTCCGGGCGCGGCGCCTTCATTCACATCGGCGCATTCATTGGCACGATCATGGCAGCCAACGTTTTCATGGTCATCATTCCAAACCAGCGCAAAATCACCGCAGCCTTGCTGGCGGGAGAAAAGCCCGATGCGAGGTTTGCAATAACCGGCAAGCAAAGGTCGCTGCATAATACCTATCTCACCTTGCCCGTTCTCTTCATGATGACGAGCAACCACTATGCACTGGTTACCGAAAATCCCCATGCGTGGATTCTCGTGGGTCTCATCGTCGTGGGGGGTGCTGGGTTGCGGCATTTTCTGTTACGGGTCGAAGTCGGGCACTCCATTGCAGACATGGCGTGGGTTATTCCGCTAATTGGCGTCGCCCTTGCTGGCGCCCTGTGGTTGACCGAACCCGAGCCTGTTCCAATCTATTCCGGGGTTGTTACCGATGACGAGGCATTGTCGATCGTGCAGGCGCGCTGCAGTGCCTGCCATGCCCATGTACCAACAGATGCCACGATCAAGGCAGCACCCAAGGGTATTGAACTTGAAACGTTGGAAAACCTCAAGCGCTACGCGCAACAGGTAGACGCCGTAGCAGTAAGAACCAAGGCAATGCCGCTGGGTAACAAGACCAAGATGTTGCCCGAAGAGCGGGCAAAGCTCGGGGCCTGGATGAAAGCGCAATGATGCGACTTGAGCACGTGAACCAAATGAATGGTGCCGAATTTGAACGGGAATTTGGCGATGTAGCTGAGCATTCGCCGTGGGTTGCACGTAATGCGGCAAGTGCGCGGCCGTTTCTATCGCTTGAAGCCATGGTTGCAGCATTCGCAGATGCCGTATTGGCAGCGTCGGAACCAGCTCAGCTCGGCCTCGTCAGGGCCCATCCTGATTTGGCCACAAAAGCGAAACTGACAGATGACTCCACCCGGGAGCAGGCGCAGGCCGGCCTTGGAGCGCTTTCCCCGGATGAGTTTGCAAGCTTCACCCACCTCAATGAACTGTATAAGTCCAAATTTGATTTTCCCTTTATCTTTGCGGTGAAGGGCGCCACCAAGGAACAGATACTGGCCAGTTTCATGGAGCGGGTGAACAATTCCAAGGCAGACGAATTTGCCATGGCACTCGATCAGGTGTGCCGGATTTTTCGTTTTCGGCTGGAAGGCAGGGTTTCCCAATGACCAGGCTCGTGCGCGGCCAGACGCTGAGCTTTGGTCCGACAGCGCAGGAGGTCACCCATGAGACTAAAGGTGGTGTCGTCATCGGTGATGACGGTACCATTTTGTGGAGCGGGCCTGTGTCACTGCTGCCGCGAAACTTTCAAGGACTGCCAACGGATGACTATGGCAGCGATATCGTCATGGCGGGGTTCATCGATGCCCACATCCATTTTCCGCAGCTCCGCATGCTGGCGGCACCGGGCAAAGATCTGCTGGACTGGCTCACGCGCTTTACGTTTCCAGAGGAAGCGCGCTATGCCGATATCAATTATGCTGAGCTGAATGCGAAGACGTTCCTGGATACACTTTTTTCCAATGGAACGACCGCGGCCATGGCTTTCTGCTCGGTGCATAAGGCTTGCGCCGATGCATTGTTTGGCGAGGCGCAGACCAGAAATATGGCGCTGATTACGGGCAAGACCATGATGGATCGCAACGCCATGCCTTCCGTGCATGATGATGCCACGACAGGGGGTCGCGACACGGAGACGCTGTACAAGTCGTGGCACGGCAAGGGGCGCTTGCGCTACGCGATTTCGCCGCGCTTCGCGATTACCTCGACCGAAGCGCAACTGAAAGTTTCGGGCGAATTGCTTGCATCATACCCGGACGCCATGATGCAGACCCATTTGTCAGAGAGTCCCGGCGAAATTGCCTGGGTCAAGGCGTTGTTTCCCAATGACCGGGATTACACGGCTGTCTATGAGCGGTTTGGTTTGGTCACCGATCACGCGGTTTTTGCCCACGGGGTGCATCTCTCGGAAAGCGAATGCCAGCGCCTGTCAGATGCAGGTGCTACCATCGCCCATTGCCCAACATCCAACAACTTCCTGGGATCTGGGCTCATGTCGATGAAGCATCTGGGAAAGCCGGAACGGCCGGTTTCATTGGCGGTGGCTACGGATATCGGCGGCGGTACCAGCTATTCGATGTTGGCAACGCTGGGGGAGACCTACAAGGTTCAGATGCTCACCGGACACAAGCCAACGGCGCTCGAATTATTCTTCATGGCAACGCGCGGCAATGCGCAGCGCCTGCACCTTGACGACGAAATTGGCTCACTCGAGACAGGGAAGTTTGCCGATATTGTGGTTCTTGATCCGAAGGCAACGCCAATACTTGCGGCGCGGCAGGAATTGTCGCAATCGCTGGAAGACATGTTGTTCGCGCTCGCCATTCTTGGTGACGACCGCGCTATTCGGGCCACCTATGTGGCAGGAGAGAAAGTTCATGACAGATTATTCCCGTGACATGAAAGGCTACGGCAGGGCCATACCTGACCCCAAGTGGCCAGGCGGAGCCCATATCGCCGTGCAATTCGTGCTGAATTATGAAGAGGGCGGCGAGAACAACATACTGCACGGTGATGCGGCTTCTGAAGCTTTCCTGTCTGAAATCGTAGGCACTGCGGCGTGGCCGGGCCAGCGCCACTGGAACATGGAATCCATTTATGAATATGGTGCGCGGGCGGGTTTCTGGCGGCTATGGCGCATGTTTACGTCGCGCAACCTTCCTTTGACAATCTATGGGGTAGCACCGGCCCTGCAACGTTCGCCTGAGCAAACACGGGCAATGATCGAAGCGGATTGGGAAATTGCCAGCCACGGCCTGAAATGGGTTGAGCACAAGGACATGCCGGAAGAGGAGGAGCGGCGGCAAATCAACGAGGCCATCCGCATTCACAAGTCGGTCACGGGTGAAAGACCCCTGGGCTGGTACACCGGGCGCTGTTCGATGAATACCCAGCGGTTAGTGGCGGAGGAGGGAGGGTTTCTCTATTCATCCGATTCCTATGCCGATGAACTGCCCTATTGGGTGGGCGGGCACCTGGTTATTCCCTACACGCTGGATGCCAACGACATGCGCTTTGCCACGCCACAGGGCTTTAATACCGGTGAACATTTCTACCAGTATCTGAAAGACAGTTTTGACTGCCTCTATGAAGAAGGCAAGCGCGGTTCACCAAAGATGATGTCGGTTGGACTGCATTGCCGGCTTATTGGCAGGCCGGGGCGTGCGTTGGGCCTGGCAAAATTCATCGACTATCTACAGTCCCACGACAAGGTGTGGGTGGCCAAGCGCGTTGATATTGCCAGGCACTGGCACAGGAATTTTCCGCCGTCATGACGCATCAGAAGGAACGCGATTTTCTCAGGTCGATGTTTGACGCAGCAGTTGCGGCGGCAATGCCATCACAATGCGTGGCGCAGAACCTTCCGGCAAGACCCAAGGGCCGGACACTTGTTGTCGGAACCGGCAAGGCTTCGGCGGCCATGGCACAGGCCGTGGAGAACGCCTGGGCCGGGCCGCTCGAGGGGTTGATTGTCACCCGTTACGGCCACGCCGTGCCCTGCAGGCACATTGAAATTGTTGAGGCGGCCCATCCGGTGCCTGATGATGCCGGAACGCGGGGTGCACGCCGCATGCTGGACATGGTGGCGGGGCTCACGCACGATGATTTGGTGATTGCCCTCATATCCGGGGGCGGCTCAGCGCTTCTCAGCCTGCCAGCGCCAGGTATTACGGTTGAAGAAAAGCGGCAGGTGAACCGGGCCCTGCTCAAGAGTGGTGCACCGATTTCCGAGATGAATTGCGTGCGAAAGCATCTGTCGGACATCAAGGGTGGGCGGCTTGCGGCGGCGGCGTTTCCGGCGCGGGTCGTTACTCTCGTCATCTCTGATGTGCCGGGTGATGACCTTGCGGCTGTAGGTTCTGGTCCAACAGTTGCCGACCCCACCACGTTTGCGCAGGCGCGCGCCATTGTTGCAAAGTATGGAATTGATGCGCCGCCTGCGGTCATCCGGCATCTGGAAGCAGGACTGGACGAAACGCCAAAGCCCGGCGACTGGCGACTGGCCACGGTTGAAACAAGGCTCATCGCCTCACCGCAGAAATCCCTGGAAGCTGCCGCTGCGATTGCGCGCAAGGCTGGAATTACGCCGATCATACTGGGAGACTCCATTGAAGGTGAGGCGCGCGAAGTGGGCTTTGTCATGGCAGGGGTGGCACTCCAGGTGCGCCGGTTTGGGCAACCCATCATTCCCCCTTGCGTTGTCATCTCCGGTGGCGAAACAACGGTAACGGTCAAGGGAACCGGCGCTGGCGGGCGCAATGTCGAGTTTCTTCTGGCGCTTGCGCTGAAGCTCAACGGGGCTGAAAACATTACGGCCCTTGCCGCCGATACGGATGGCGTTGATGGTGCCCGCGAAGTAGCGGGAGCATTCATAGCGCCTGATACGTTGCTTCGGGCGCGGGCCTTGGGCATTGATCCCTGGGGCTCGCTGGCCAATAATGACGGGCATGGATTCTTCGAAAGGCTTGGCGACCAGATTATAACCGGTCCCACACTTACCAACGTAAATGATTTCCGCGCCGTTTTTATTGCATGAGGACCTGAGATGACTGACCGCACCTATTATGCACGTCACGGCGGCCTGCCCCCGCAAACGGCAATGCTTACGGACCGGGCGGTATTCACCGAGGCCTATGCGGTCATTCCCAGGGGCGTGATACGCGATATTACGGCAAGCTTCCTGCCCTTCTGGGACAAGACGCGGCTGTGGGTTCTGGCGCGGCCGCTTTCGGGATTTGCCGAAACATTCTCGCAATACATGGTGGAGATAGCACCTGATGGCGGCAGTGAGCGGCCGGAGGATGATGCCACCGCCGAATGTGTGCTGTTCATTCTTGATGGAACATTGCAGTTGACGCTGGCGGGTGAAAAGCATGAGATGAAGCCGGGTGGTTATGCCTTCATTCCGGCGGGAGCGAAATGGAGCGTCAAGAACAGGGCAACGCATTCGGTCAGATTCCAGTGGATCCGCAAAGCTTACGAGGCGGTTGATGGCTTGGGGATGCCTGACGCTTTCGTGGTGAACGAGAAAGACATTGCCCCTATCGTAATGCCGGAAACCAACGGAGTTTGGTCCACCACCCGCTTTGTAAGCCAGCATGACATGCGCCATGACATGCATGTGACGATTGTCACCTTCGAACCCGGGGGCGTTATTCCCTTTGCTGAAACCCATGTGATGGAACACGGACTCTATGTGCTTGAAGGCAAGGCCGTATACCGTCTCAACCAGGACTGGGTTGAGGTGGAAGCGGGCGACTTCATGTGGCTGCGCGCCTTCTGTCCGCAGGCCTGCTATGCGGGCGGGCCCGGGCGGTTTCGCTACTTGCTGTACAAGGATGTGAATCGCCAAATGAAACTCAAGGCATGATAACTCTCAAGCCAGAACCCCTGACCGCTGCGGCCTTCAAATCATTTGGCGATGTGCTGGAAATTGCCGGTGCGGCGCATTTTCCCATCAATCAGGGCTTTGCCGAGCGTTATAACGACCTGGCTTCTGTTGACGTTGTGGCTGAGGGTGGCGCTGCCAACGTGAGTATTGTCGTGGCAAGGCCTCGGCCGTCACCCATAGCGCTGGAACTGATGGAGCGGCATCCTCTGGGCAGCCAGATATTCTATCCCCTGCAGGACCGGCCATGGCTTGTCGTGGTCTGCGCCAACCCTCGGGATTTTGGCAGTTTCCGTGCGTTCGTGGCCAGTGGATCGCAGGGTATAAACTACGCCCGCAACACCTGGCACCACCCGTTGCTCGTGGCGGATGCGGACAGTCGATTCATCGTGGTTGACCGCAAGGGCGAAGGGCGCAACCTGGAAGAAATAAATTTGGACGCCGGGCTGTTTTGTGGTTCAATTACATAAAAACTGGAATGGGAGTCTGACGTGCTGAAATCACTTGATCCGCTGTTGAATGCTGATGTTCTCTATGCGCTGCGGTCCATGGGGCATGGTGACGACCTGATTATTTGCGACACCAACTTTCCGGCTCATTCGGTTGCCAAGCAAACGGTGCTTGGCAAGCTTTTGCGCATTGATGCAAGTGCGGCACGGGTTGCAAAGGCCGTACTCTCGGTCATGCCGTTGGACAGCTTTGTGGACAAGCCTGCCTGCCGCATGGAACTGGTGGGCAAGCCCACCGAAATTCCACCGGTACAGGCGGAAGTACAGGTGGAAATCGACAAGGCCGAAGGAAAATCATGGCCCATGGGGTCGATTGAGCGCTTTGCCTTTTATGATCTGGCCAAAAAAGCCTACTGCGTGATTTCAACCGGAGAGACACGGTTCTATGGCTGCTTTGTTTTCAAGAAGGGCGTCATTCCACCGGCTGCCTCATGACAAAACCACGCATTGCCATACTTGGGATATTCGTGGCGGATCTGGCATTTCGGGCCAAGCGCCTGCCGGTGATAGGTGAAACCCTAATCGGCGAAGGCTTCGCCATGGGTCCGGGGGGCAAGGGTTCCAATCAATCGGTGGCGGCGGCACGGGCGGGTGGCGATGTGAGCTTCATCACGCGCATTGGTCGGGATTCCTTTGGTGAAACGGCACTGAAAACCTGGAAAGCCGAAGGGATCGATACGTCGCAGGTGGCGTATTCCGATACGGCTCCAACGGGGGCGGCCTTCATATTCGTGTCGACTGAAACGGGTGACAACGCCATCATTGTTGAAACCGGTGCATCCGGCACCATCACGCCGGACTATGTTTCGGCATCCGAAGATACGATCAGACAAGCCAAGGTGTTTATTACGCAGCTGGAAACTTCCGAGGCTGCGGGCAAGCGTGGCCTGGAAATCGCGCGCCGCCACGGGGTCACA
>JANMKJ010000028.1:0-3310 GCA_031371945.1 Rhodobiaceae bacterium | reverse complement strand
CCGTAGCAAGGCTCTTGAGAACACTTTCAAATCCTTCGCCAGCGGCCTGTGTTTCAGGTCCGGTCCGTGGCGGAATGGCTTGAGTGGGGACAAGTGCGTTGGTGCTGCCAATGGCTGACGTAATCAACTTCCACCTCTCAGCAAATCAATTGTCATCGAGATCATCTCGCGCGCCTGCTTGACCACTTGCAGGTTGGACTCATACGAGCGATTGGCTTCGCGCATGTCAGCCATTTCTGAAATCAGGTTGACGTTTGGCATCTTGACATAACCCGCCGCATTGGCAGCCGGGTTGCCAGGGTCAAATTCAAGCTTGAACGGGCTCTGGTCACCCATCACGTTTTTGACCTGAACCACGGTTGCGCCAGACGCCCGGTCAAGCTCGGCACCAAAGGCGATGGTCTTGCGCCGGAATGGATCAGATCCTGCCGTACGGCCGGTGGATTGGGCGTTGGCAAGATTTTCGGAAATGATGCGAAGCCGCATCGACTGTGCCTCCAGGCCGGAAGCAGATGTTTTCATTGCGGCGATGAGCGCGTCAGCCATGATCAACCTTTCAGGCTTGCCATCAGCATGCGGTTGAAGGACTTGATCAGCCCCGTGTTCAACGCAAACTGGCTGTTGGTTTCGCCGAGTTTCAGGAGTTCATTTTCGAGCGACACATTATTGCCCGAGTGGTTCATCTCGCCTTGCCGGTCAACCACGGTGTTGGGCTGGGCCGCAACGCCTGCTGAAACATCCATGTGCAGGGGATTGGATTTCGCCATGCCAAGGCCTGCATTGTCGAGAAATGCTTCAAATTGCATAATGTCCTTGGCGAGGTATCGCGGTGTGTTCACATTGGCCACGTTTTGGGCAAGAATCTCCTGCCGCGTCGAAAGCCATTCGATCTTTTGTGCCGCCAAATTCATCAATTGGACTTGAGACATGAGTAAACTCCGCAATCTGTCACTCAAAGATTACGGCGGCAAACTTGTCTGGGGCTGGTGAGCTGCGGAGAGTTTGAAGGACCTAGCGGGGCAAGCCGAGGGCTTCTGGTCGCACCGTCCAATGCTGCAAAGCGCCCGGCCAGGCCGGCAGCCGCGATGCTTCTATGGCCTTGGTAAAGCGGGAGGCGTCGCAGGGCTCCGTGCAGGAAACTCCATCAAGCGCCAGGTAGTTGATATGCACCCCAACTGACAGGGCTTCAATAACCAGCCGGAAATACACGTCGACACCTTCGCTATGCAGCTCCATGTCAAGTCCGACACTTGGATTTCCAAACCACGTGAGTTCAACGTCGCCGGAGTAGGAAAAAATCAAGGTCCGTGGCCGGAAGTAGAGTTCCAAAGCAGAGTTTATGAGATCACCGACATTGGCAAGCTTCATGGTGTGAAGGTAACTGGCAAGGTCAATCACGTCGACGCTGCGCAGTTCCAGTGACACTTCCTTCATGGCGTCGTTGAGCTGTTGCTCGAAACTCACAAAACGGCATTCCACGACCTTATTCATACTAGTTCCTTCTCTGACCTACCATATTGGCTACTGAACGCATCTGCAGGAAGTGTATCAACTCGGCGATCGCCTTGAAGAATTCCTGGGGTATCATCGCGTTGACCTCGGCCTTTTCGTACATGGCACGGGCCAGCGGTTTGTTCTCAATGACTGAGATACCATTCTCTTCGGCAATGGCACGGATCTTCAGGGCGAGGCTGTCCCGTCCCTTGGCGAGCACGATTGGTGCGCCGCCTTCGCTGCGCACATAGCGCAAGGCAATGGCATAATGCGTTGGGTTGGCAATCACCATGGTGGCGCGTGGCACCGCGGCGATCATCCGCCGTGATGAGCGTTGCCGCGCCAGGGCCTTGGCACGCAGCTTGACCATGGGATTGCCTTCAGCCTGCTTGTGTTCGTCCTTCACTTCCTGGTGCGACATCCGCAGGTCCCGGCGCCAGGTCATGCGGCTCCAGACCGTATCCGCAGCCGCCAGAACAGCAGCCGTGATCAACACGGCAGACACGAGCTTGGCTGTGACTTCCAGAATGATGGACGGCAGCAGCTGTGGTGGCTTGATCATGGCGCTCAAGGCCAGAGGCATTTCCGATTTCACGATCACGTAGAGAATGAGCGTAATTGCACCAAACTTGAACAGTGATTTGCCAAAGTCGATAGCACCCTTCACTCCAAAAATGCGGTTCCAGCCCTGGCTGATGGACAGGCGCGACGCCTTTGGCATGATCCGCTCAAATGTAATCTGGAACGGGTTCTGGATCAGCGATGAGATTACGCCGCCCGCCATGAGAACCAGCAGCATCGGCAGGATGTTGCCCATTGACTGCTGTGCCAGGGGATTGAGCAATTCCTGCACGTCGCGCTGGCTTTCCAGACGGTGGGTTCCCGCAGTGGCCAGCAGGCTTCCCAGCATTTGGGTCACCGATGCAGTATTGCGGCTCAGCATCAGCGCACAAACGATGGCTATGCTGACAAGCGAAAGAAATACAGGTACTTCCCGCGACACAGGAACGTTACCCTTTTCAATTGTATCCTTGATCTTCTTTTCGGAAGCTTCCTGGGTTTTACTCTCGCGGTCCTCGTCACTCATGCGGCAGCCTTGTCGGCTTCGCTGGCGTCTGGGTCCGCAATTTCGATATCGCCACTGGTGGCCAGCCTGAGAGCGGTTTCGGCAATCGACCGCCGCGCCGCTGCCACTTCTTTCGTGACTTCCATTTCAGCACCGTTGAGTTCAGCCTCAATCATGCGCCGCGCCCGGGCACCAAGTGACGACAGGATGGTTTCCTTCAGGTCACCCTCAGTTCCGCGCAACGCCAGCATGACCTGCTCGGTCTGCACCTTATCGAAAAGGACGAGCCGATGTTTCTGTTCGAGCTTCAGGATGTCTTCGAATGAGAACAGCATCCGGCGCAGGGCCGCAGCTTCCGCTGGCCGTACCGCTCTCAGGCCATCCAGGATCATGTCGACCTGTTCCTTCTCCATCTTGTTGAGAAGTGTCGCCATCCGCGCACGGCCTTCCTTTTCAAGTCCCGTATCGGCCTGCGTGAGAAGGTCCTCCTGCAGGCAGATCTGCAGCATCTTGCTGGGCTCTGCATCAACTGGCTGCATTTTCAGCAGGCGGCGCGTAACTGAATCGCGCAGATCCCGCGGCAGCATGGAAACAATCCGGGCCGAAAGCTCAAGGTCAAGCTTTGTCAGAATGAAGGTGATGGTTTGCGGATGCTGGTCCAGGAGATAGGGCACCAGCATGTTTTCGGTGCCGGCCGTGAATTTCCACTCGCGTGCGATCACGGTGCGAACCCCGACGACTTCGCCGCCG
>JANMKJ010000013.1:0-4992 GCA_031371945.1 Rhodobiaceae bacterium | reverse complement strand
GGGCACCATAATGGGTAAAGTATTGAATGAACCCATCTCATTTGTTGGCTTGGGCT
This sequence comes from Rhodobiaceae bacterium, assembly GCA_031371945.1. Taxonomy (GTDB): domain Bacteria; phylum Pseudomonadota; class Alphaproteobacteria; order Rhizobiales; family Aestuariivirgaceae; genus Aestuariivirga. The sequence continues at coordinate 4,936 of JANMKJ010000013.1, read as the reverse complement.
AGAACCTTTCGATTGTTCGCGGTGAGTACAACCTAACGAATCTATTGGGCAGCTATGTTGGAGTCAAACACCTCTTCGCCAGCGGCGAGTGTCAGTATCTGGAGCGTATTGCACGGTTTGGTGCGCGTCCTGGGGCTGCTGGTTGCGTTCATCTATCTGGAGGGCTGCGCCAGCAGCGGCACTAAACTGCTTGAGCCTAATCCGACAGACGTAGATCTTAGCCCGCGTTATCCATCGAAGAAATCAAGGCTTGCCGGGGGCGACTCCGGCACTGTTCCCCAGGCGCGCTCCAAAACAGAAATCTTCCTCGGCGACGATAATCTGGCGCCGAATGGCAACATGCGCAGGCGCGTCAGCGGTGTTGAACAGGAAGGTGACGACTATCTGGTCAACCTTGAGAATGCCAATATTGCAGAAGCAGCCAAGCTGATCCTCGGCGACACACTTAACGAGAATTACATTGTTGACCCGCGAGTGAACGGCACAATCACGCTTTCGTCTGTAAACCGTCTTACCTCCCGCGAGCTGCTTGCCGCATTCGAAGCTGCATTGCGAATGAATGGGGCAATCCTCATCAAGGGAAATGGGCGATTCCGGATAACCTCCTCAACCGATGTGAGCGACGGGGAGATGGGTTCGGTGGATTTTCCGGGCCGCAGTGGAAGAACAGCTGATGGTTTCGGCGTCAGCGTCATACCACTGCGAAATATTTCCGCCGCTAACGCATCATCGTTGGCTGAGAATTTCATTGCCCGAAACGGCACTGTCAGGACATTGAGTTCTGGAAACCTTCTGCTCATCAGGGGTACGGCCGAAGAGCGCCAATCGCTGGCCGAAGTCATCCTTTCATTCGACGTTGACTGGATGAAGGGGCAATCGGCCAGTCTCGTTACGCTTACGAATGGTACGCCGGCAGAGACCGTCGTCAAGCTTGAGGAGATATATGGTGGCGGGAAAGGCCCAGGTGGCGTCCGATTTGTGGCTCTCGAGCGCCTTAATGCCGTGCTTCTCCTGGCGAACAGCCAGGAAAAAGTCCGACGTGCTGCAAAATGGGTTGCACGCCTTGACCGCCCCAGTGCAACGGACGTCAATCAGTATGTCTATGTTGTGCAAAATGGAAAAGTCGAGGAGATGGCCAAGATCCTCAATGCAACATTCAATGATCAGGAAGGCAAAAACCGGCGCGACGTGACACCAGGTGATACGAGTGTGGCCGCGCAAGCGCCCAATGCCACGGAAGAGATTGCAATTGGCCAGGCCAACCAGGATGGCAAAAGTGACAATGCCGATGCTGTGCCTGAAGCTTCGCAGGAACAGCTGGATGATGTGCCCGAGGAACGCGCCTCCGGCACCGGCATCAGAATTACACCCAGCCAGACAAACAATGCGCTGATCATCCGGGCCACCTACAAGGACTATCAAAAAATCCTCTCGGTGCTCCGCAAGATTGATGTGCCGGGCTCCCAAGTCCTGATCAACGTCACGATTGCCGAGGTCGTACTCAATGACAACCTGCGCTATGGCGTGCAAGCCTATTTCAAATCAAGACATGTTTCGGGAGGCATATTCGAGGGCAACAGCCTGACGCTGCAACCCAGTTTCCCCGGCCTCAACTTCTTGCTTGGCGCCACGGCTGATCCGCGACTTGTGCTTGATGCATTGTCGGCGGTCACGAGTGTGCGCATTGTATCATCACCGTCGGTGGCTGTTCTGGAAAATGAGCCGGCAGTCATCAAGGTTGGTGACCAGATACCAATTCTCGTTCAATCGATTGCCGGGTCGACGGCGGTGCCTCCGCCGCTGGTAAATTCAATAGAATACAGGGATGCAGGCGTTGTCTTGAAGGTGACGCCGCGGATCAACAGTTCTGGACTTGTGACGATGCAGCTGACGCAAGAACTTTCGGCTGTGGCGCCAAATGCATCTGACGAGGGCGCCGTCAACCTAACCCCTACCATTTCACAGCGCAGCATCACCAGCAAAGTGTCCGTCTATAGTGAGCAAACCATTGTTTTGGGCGGCCTGATCAGTAGCCAGGACAGTCGTAGCAAGGACGGGGTGCCGGGCATCAACAAAATTCCGATCATTGGCAACCTGATTGGGAAGACGGACAATAAGGCAAGGCGCAGTGAACTCATTGTGTTCATCACCCCGCAGGTCATCCGCGACAGCGAGGATGCCAGCCGAATTTCCTCTGAACTGCGAGACAAACTCCGGCTCTTCAATCCGGATCAACAATAGCTTCCGCAGCAGTCCTTCCTTTGAATAGCTTCAGACTGAATACCGAGCCCTGTTGCTCAACCAGTACGCTGCGATCATTGACTTGCGCAATTTTCCAACCGGTGTAGTCATCTCCTGACCTCAGCCGCACCACTTCCTGTGTTTTATTCCAGCGCAGCAATGCAATCCTTTGCCCATTTGCAGCGGCAACTCCGACCAATGTGAAGTCGTTCGGATCCGGCAACGGCTGAGGCTGTACAGCAATTGCCATTGGTTCCACGATTGCTATTTCCCGTGTTGGTTCTACTTCCTGCTTTGCCCTGCGCGTGGAGCTAAACAGTGTCCGCTCAGAAATTACCGCGAAGTCCTTGGGTGCGCGGTGCGCCAATGGATTTTCGAATGTTGAGGCACTGATGGCGGAAGAAGCGTGTCTTGCAAGCTTTGATGACGGTTTTGGACTGGGTGTGGATTGGACATTTACCTCGGGTGGGTTTCTTTCCAGCAGCATGTCTGCTGCCGCAACAACGCTCACAACAACGAGCGAGATAGCCAAAAATTTCGAAACCATGATTAAATCCTCCCGACCCAACCCGTTGTTTCGAGTGTCATGCGGACTGCCGGAAGTCCGGTTATGACCGAAGGATCTGCATTCGCGGCCACTGCAATGTTTGCATCACGCACGAATGTAAATGGCTTGCCTGACTCCAGGGCAAAAAGGAAATTCTGCACACTTTCGACTGTTCCCTGAGCTTCAAGCTCCAACTGAAGGGCTACTGCATTGCCGCTTTGATTGACGTTAACGGGTTGAATGCGGCTGATGCGCAAGCCAGCAGCGTCCGCTATGGACGCTACATGCCGCTGCAACTCGGCAGACGCAATACCCACTGTGTCTGCATGAATTGTTACGCCAGCCACATCAAGCTTGTCCTGTGAGCTTGCGACCGATCTGCTGGCCCACTCCTCCAACCGTTTCGTTAGATGAGACATTTCCGTAGATCTCGCACCCACCTCAGCGTCCAGTTTGAATGCAAGCATGAAAGGCGTTACTGCGATGATTGCGCCAATGCATAACGACGCTACAAGATAGACCAAGCCCCACTTTCCAGCGGCAGACAGAACTTGTTGCTTTGACCGTGCCATCACTGAACTCCTTTGGCAGAACTGACTGTGGCAGAGATCGAAAACGAGTCCTGGTTATCGCCCATTTCGCGTTGGGTGGCTGCAGCAAAGTTGACGTCCTGCAGAAGTGGACTGTCTTCGAGCAGCGAGACAATCTGAGATGCCGCACCGCCCTTCCCATTGATCACCAAGCGGCCGTCCGAATAGCTCACCGACTGGAGCCATGTTCCATTTGGAATTTTCTGGGTTAGCTCCTTGAGCACAACTATAAGCGGTACATCTTGCTGCTTGCGGGTAGCGAGTGCCGCCGCCAAAGCAACCGGAGTTTCCTGACCGTCAGCGGCAGTCTGCTTATCCAAGGCTGCCTGAAGCTTCTGCAATTGCAGTTCCGTGGACGACAGATCATCTTGCGCCCTCCATGCCTGCAGTCCCCCGGCCGCAGCGGCCAGCATAACAAGTAACGCACCAGCAATTGACGCTACAAGAATTGAACGGGATTTGTGCTCTGATCCGGACTGTGAAGCGGCTTGAACGCTGATATAAGCATCTGGATCGGCGTTGTCGCCGAACTCAATGCAACCAACTTCAATGCCCGCATCCTTCAACTCGGTGACAAGTGACCTGACAGGATCATTTCCCGTCATGCCGATTTCGATGTTGATGCTATCAGTGGATGGACTGGTATCTACAAGGCGGTAACCCCAAAGCAGATCTGATGACTGCCAAGGCGACAAACTCTCAACCTTGTTGCGAACAATGCTGGATAGAAACTCCTGTGCACTGGGCGGCAGCGATATGACTTTCCTGATAGCGCGATCAGACGCGATCCTGAGGACCGTCCTGGCAGCGGGTACGGGCCCCAGTCTGTGAAGGATACCCGCGAGGTCACCGTCGGAGAAAGTACCTACACGTTCAAATTTCCCCGGCCTGGCTGCGAAGTAAAGTTCAACATCGTGTTGCCGCTGGACGACTACCAACTGTGTCTTTGATGGAGTACTCGACACGTATTTCCGAAGATCGTCGAACAGGGCGGTTACGCAGGCAAGTGGACCCGGCTTCACAGGTTGCCGCGCGGGAGCTACGCCTGAAAACTTGTTGAACTTCAGAACCGACGCCCCTAATGCGGGGGAATTCTCTCTTTGCAATCCTACCATGACAAACTCACTACCTGATATGGAGTGTCCCTGCTCTCCCGGTCCAGCGCAATTGCCGCCCGAATGCTGCTTCCTTTGATCAAGTGGGCGCCACCAACTATTTCAGCGTCGACTTGGTAAATAGATCCCGGCGCGATGGTAAGATACTTTCCGTACCGGGCAAGAATATCTCTAAATGCGGCATCGGCCGCAATCCTTCTGCGCAGTTCTGCAATTTGATCTACGTCGGCGCTGGTGATGCCGGGTACACTTTCAATCAAGATGATGGGGCTGTCTCGTGCGTTGAGACGTCCATCCTTACTGTAGAGACCAATCAAGGGCATCAACCCGTCTACCAATTGTGAATTATCAGGTATGAGGTCATAAAGTTCAGCAGTCGTTTGAAACGGCAGATCACCGGCAGACTTCGTTGCAACATCCGACCGGCGCTTCAATATGGCATT
>JANMKJ010000543.1:0-7007 GCA_031371945.1 Rhodobiaceae bacterium | reverse complement strand
GTTTTCAATAGCTTGCCACCCGTCCAAAGTTCTATGGCAATGCCAAATGCCGGCTTGCCACTTGCTGTATCCAATACGTGCGTTGTCAGTCGGCCCATGGCAATCCTCAAACTTAAAATTTGTAACACACGGCTTGACTGTTAAAAAGTCCAATAAACTGCCCCTAGGATTTGGCTGCAAGCGCGGCTATTCATCTCTTCCATGGCAAACGACATTAAACTCGCCGCCGATATTGGCGGCACCTTTACCGACATCGTGCTTGAGTCAGGCCCCAATCGCTGGAGTGGCAAGGTTCTCACCACCACCCAAGCACCCGAACTGGGTGTCATTGAAGGCATCTCGCTTGTCCTGGCCCAGTCGGGAATAAACCCTGCCGATATCAAGGTTTTCATTCACGGCACGACGCTTGCCACAAATGCACTGATTGAACGCAAGGGTGCCAAAACCGCGTTTATCACCACCAAGGGCTTTCGCGACATTCTTGAACAGGGCTACGAAAAGCGCTTTGACCATTATGACCTGATGATCGAAGGCTCCCTGCCGCTAGTGCCGCGGACCCTGCGCTATACGATTGAAGAGCGCCTTGCCGCCAATGGCGATGTGCTCATTCCGCTGAACGAATCTGCCCTGCAAAACATAGGAAACGCGCTGCGCCTGGAAAATGTGAAGGCCGTTGCCATTGGGTTTCTCCATGCCTACGCCCATGGCACCCATGAGCGCAGGGTGCGTGATGTCCTGAAATCCGTCATGCCCAGCGATGTCACAATTTGTATATCGAGTGAAGTGGCGCCCGAAATCCGCGAGTTCGAACGGTTCTCGACCGTCGTTGCCAACGCCTACGTGCGCCCCTTGATGGCAGGCTATCTCCATCGCCTTGCCGACCAGCTTAAGAAAATGGGGGTGACCTGCCCTTTGTTCCTGATGATGTCGGGCGGCGGCCTCACTACCCTGGAAACTGCCGCCCGCTTTCCCATTCGGCTGGTTGAATCGGGCCCCGCCGGTGGCGCCATCCTCGCCTCGGAAATTGCCGCAGAATGTGCTCTCCCGGACGTTGTTTCCTTCGACATGGGCGGCACTACGGCAAAGATTTGCCTGCTCACCAACGGTGAGCCGGAACGGGCCCGTAAATTTGAAATCGCCAGGGCTTACCGCGACATGAAAGGTTCCGGCATTCCGGTGCGCATACCTGTCATCGAAATGGTTGAAATTGGTGCCGGCGGGGGCTCTATCGCCCGGGTGGACAAACTGGGCCGCATCACCGTGGGTCCTGATAGTGCGGGCTCAACGCCCGGTCCCGTGTGCTATGGCCGCGGCGGAACCGAACCAGCAGTCACCGACGCGAACCTGGTCCTCGGCAAGATCGATCCCACTTATTTCGCCGGTGGAAAAATCCGGCTCGACGAAGAGAGATCAAAGGCGGCACTGCAAACATCAATCGGCAATCCTCTCAAGCTCAAGGATTTCTGGTCGGCCGCCGGTGTCACTGAAATCGTCGAAGAGAATATGGCCAACGCCGCACGGGTCCACGCCATCGAACGCGGGCGCGATATTGCAGCCTGCACCATGATCACCTTCGGTGGTGGTGCACCGCTCCATGCCTGCCGCCTCGCCGAAAAAGTGGGCGTCAAAACCATCATCATTCCCAAAGGCGCAGGGGTGGGCTCGGCCATCGGCTTCCTGCGCGCACCAATTGCCTATGAAGTTACCCGCAGCGCTGCAATCTCGCTGGATGCGTTCGATTCGATAACCGTGAATACCCTCCTGCAAATCATGACGCGTGATGCCCGTGGCGTCGTTGAGCCCGCCCTTGGAAAAACCAGGGCCACCGTGCAGATCATCGCCGATTGCCGCTACGTAGGCCAAGGGCACGAAATTCGCGTGAGCGTTCCCCTGAAAAGCTTAAGTGACCGCGACGGCATGAAACTGAAAGCAGCCTTTGAGTCACAGTATGAGCAGGTCTACGGGCTTCGCATTCCCAACCAGGAAGCCGAAGCCATTACCTGGTCCGTCACCGTTTCATCCCTCACGACCAAACCCCTGAAAGCCAAGCGCGCGCCTGCGAAGGCAACGCCAAAGCCAAGGGGCAAGCGGTTGATCTACGATCCAGCCCTCGGCAAGCAGGTGGCAGCACCTGTTTACTGGCGTTTCGACCTGCCGCCCGGTGCAAGTTTCAAGGGTCCGGCGATTATTGCCGAGGACGAAACTTCGACCATTGTGGGTGCCAACTTCAAGTCCACGATCAACAGCCTGGGTTACATCGTACTGGAGCGCATGAAATGAGCAAGTCCGCCCTCGATGCCATCCGCACGCAAGTCATGTGGAACCGTCTCATCGCGGTGGTTGAAGAGCAGGCCCAGTCGCTGCTGCGAACCGCCTTCGGCACCATCACCCGTGAAGCCGGTGACTTGAGCGCCGGTGTCTACAACGCCGATGGCCACATGATTGCTCAGGCCATGACCGGAACCCCGGGCCATGTGAATACCATGGCCACTGCCGTTGGCCATTTCTTCAAGCACTACCCCCAGTCCACCATGAAACCCGGTGATGTCTACGTCACCAACGATCCCTGGCTCGGCACTGGCCACCTGTTCGACTATGTGATGATGACGCCGGTGTTTCTCGGCAAAAAGCTGGTGGCCTTCTTTGCGTCCACCTGCCACGTCATCGATGTGGGTGGTGTTGGCATGTCGGCCAAGGCCAACTCGTCCTATGAAGAGGGAACCCTCATTCCCCATTTGAAAATGCGGAAAGAAGGCAAGATCAACGAAGAACTCCTCGCCGTCATTCTTGCCAATTCCCGCAACCCGGTGGAAGTGCGGGGTGACCTGTTGTCCCTGGTCAGCGCCAATGATACCGGTGCACGAAGGCTGGTGGACATGATGACCGAGTTCAAGCTCACGAGCCTTGAATCCCTTGCCGATCATATTCTCAAGGCATCCGAAAAGGGTGCGCGTGATGCCATCAAGGCCATGCCCGAAGGTGAGTGGTCCTATGAAATGCCGCTCGACGGCTATGAAGGGCCCATTACCATCAGATCCAAACTCACCATCAAATCCGGCAAGATCACCGTTGATTTTACAGGCTCGTCGCCAGCCTCGATCTATGGCATCAATTCCCCCCGCACCTATACCCACGCCTATTCGGTTTTCGGCCTTAAGGCTGTCATTGCTCCCCATGTGCCCAACAACATCGGTTCGCTCTCCTGTTTTGACCTTGTGACTGAAGCTGGATCCTGTGTTGATCCAACGAGACCCTCACCCGTGACCGCCCGCCATGTCATTGGCCAAATGCTGGCGGATGCCGTGTTCGGCTGCCTCGCCCAGGCCCTTCCCGGAAAAGTGCAGGCTGAAAGTGCAGGCTCCATCTGGATTCTGGGGCTCAACAGCGCCCATGGCCGCGTCCCCGCCCGCGAAACCGCCAATGCAAGGGAATTTGGCGTTATCAGCATTGCCTTGGGTGGTATTGGCGGCAGGCCCGGCAAGGATGGCCTGGCCACCACTGCATTCCCGTCCGGCATTGGCGCCATTCCCATTGAAGTTACTGAAAACCAGTGCCCGCTCTATTTCAAGCACAAGGAGTATTTGACTGACAGTGCCGGAGCCGGTGAATGGCGCGGCGGCCTGTCCCAGCGCATTGAAATCGCCAGCCGTGAAAATGCACCGTTCGCCATTTCCGCCGCAACTTTCGACCGCATCAAAAATCCAGCCCAGGGCCGCCACGGTGGCAAGCCTGGCCGCAAAGGTGTTGCGCGTTTGGGTAGCGGCAAGGCGATTCCCGACAAGGGCATCCACGTCGTTCCCGCCGGCGATAGCCTCATCGTCGAACTCCCCGGAGGCGGCGGTTTCGGAAACCCCAAACTGCGCTTGGCAAGGTTACTGGAAGCGGATGTCAAAGCCGGGTTGGTAAGCTCGATCTCCGCAACCAACGACTATGCGGAAGGAACACCGGAATGATAATTCGCACCAGTCTCATCACTGCTCTCCTGGTGGCAACAGCAACTTCAGTTAACGCCGCCAGTTCCTGCACCGTTAGGGCAGCGCAAATCTGGGCCGCGTCGCCCGGCCAGAAACTCACCGTTGAAGCCCTGGCCGATGGCCCCTCCTGCGCTCAAGCTGTCGTGACCTTGGTCATCCGCAACAGCAAGGGCGAAGCGCTGTGGTTTGAAGCCAGTGACACGCGCTATATCCTGACTTTTACCGAGGGGCAAATTGCCAATATTAAGGCTATGACTGCAATGCTTGTGCATTGGATCGAAGGCGACGACCGCCTGCGGAGCACGGATACATTACCCGAATGGAAAAAGGGCGCCGATGCGCCCTCGAGCGGTGAATTCCCGTTTTATGTCCACGATGGCATTACGCAACAGTCCTATAATGTCCTGCGCGCCGCCAAACACCCCATGTTCTGCTACGTGGCGGGCATGGAGAGCGAGGCCTGCCTCGTCCTCACCCCCGATGGAACTATAACGGCAATCGGCTCCCAATCTTTTCCGGGGTAGTTTGGCATCCTGTCCACTACCAGTACCCTCCATGTTACCGGGTACCTAAAATGTGCCATCTTGTGTTACTGAATAGCGAACCCTATTTAGAGTTGGTAACATAATGTTACCGGGTCGTGCGCTGTCGCTAAGGCCCGGTTTCGATACCAAAAGGACCTTGCACATGAATACGATCTGGACACCAGTCAAAATAGGCAAACTCAACCTGAACCATCGCTTGGGCATGGCGCCAATGACACGCAGCCGCGCCAAGCCAGACGGTTCACCCGGCGATTCCGCCGCCGAATATTATGCCCAGCGCGCCTCGCTTGGCCTTCTGATAACCGAAGGCACCCAACCTTCCGATGATGGTCAAGGCTATACCACCACGCCCGGCATCTATACCGACGCCCATGTCAAAGGTTGGAAAAAGGTTACCGACGCCGTCCACAAGGCAGGTGGCCATCTCTATATGCAGTTGATGCATGCGGGCCGCATTTCACACCCTGATAATACCCCACATCATCGCCAGCCCGTAGCTCCTTCGGCGATTTCTGCCGACCAGCCCATGTTCACGCCAACCGGCATGCAGAAAACACCAGAGCCACGCGCCCTCACCACGGCAGAAGTGAAGCAAACCGTGAAGGACTTTGCCTACGCCGCCAGGCGCGCCATCGAAGCCGGTGCCGACGGCGTGGAAATTCACGGCGCCAACGGTTACCTGATCCAGCAGTTCATTGCACCCAATGCCAATACCCGCACCGACGAATATGGTGGCTCCATCGAGAACCGCGCACGCTTTGCAATCGAAGTGGCCAAAGCCGTTGTTGCTGAAATTGGTGCTGACCGTACCGGCATCCGTCTCTCGCCCCTGGGCAATTCCGGCGGCCTTGACGAAGGTCCGGAAGCTCCCGATCTCTACCGTTACTTGGTGGCCGAACTCAACAAGCTGAACCTTGCCTATCTGCATATCCTGCACACGGGTAACGAAGAGCTGCTCAAGGATATCAGGTCTGCCTGGAAGCATCCCCTGCTGGTCAACCGCCCGGGTGCGACCCCCGACACCCTGTCACGCGATGTGCAGACAGGCCTTGCCGAACTGGTACCGGTTGGCAAGTTGGCTCTGGCCAATCCAGACCTGGTGGCACGCCTCAAGACCAATGCTCCACTTAATGAAGCCACCCCGGGTTCATTCTTTGGCGGCACTGACGCAGGCTATACCGATTACCCGGCACTGGCGGCCTAAACCCGGGACACGCATTGCTTCACTGCGTCCATTGCTGCAAACTCCCGCAAGTTTTCAAACTGCGGGAGTTTTGCAATGAAACGTATTCGCCACATAGTCTGCATTCTTCTCTTCCTCACTCCGGCATTTGCCGCGCAGGACGATGCGCTGGAGGGCAGCGCTAACCTTGACGCCGAAGGCTGCGCCAAGGGACTCAAGTCAGAGACCTGTGTATTGTCATTTTACGTCACCGGTAAAACCGCAAAACTGCTCTATGACGGCATGAGCGGAAAAGGCATACGTGCAGAATGCACCGGTGACATGGAAAAAAATGACGACCACGGCCTCCATTGCCTCAAGTCTGACGATGGAACGTTCAGCTGTGACTTCGGCTATTCCTTTGCAGAAAAGAAATTCACTGGCAGCGGCGAGGATTGCTGAGTTTGCAGGAGTTTCCCAAATAATTACATGCCCTCGCGTTGTACCATGGCCGCAGCCAATTGGATTTCAGCGATGCCCATCTTTCAAAGGGCATTACGCTCACGAAGCGATATTCTAAATTCTGGGGAATAGCCGTTCATAGCCAAATGACCGTACGGTGTCAACATAAAAATTCCTACATCTTTCCATCTTGCGCTGCACGTATTTCCGGTTACAGTGGGGAACAATAGTTTCCATACAAGAAACAAACAGGGAAGTGGTTCATGGCATTGAGTTGGAGATTTTCAGTTCTCGGAGACAGGCATCGCGCTCTTGGCTCCAAGCTTGAGGATTGGTCGGGCATGGGAACGGCCTGGACCTATGACAAGGATATTTTCGAAGAACACATTGCCGTTCGCACCAAGGCGGGACTCATGGATGTGTCCGGCTTGAAGAAGGTTCATCTCGTGGGCCCCCACGCCATCAACGTGCTGGAATACATCACCACCCGCGACATGACGAAGATCTATCCCGGCCGCTCGGTCTATGCCTGCATGCTCAACGAGCGCGGCCATTTCACCGACGACTGCATCGTCTATCGCACCAGCCCCAATTCCTGGATGCTGGTTCACGGCTCAGGAACCGGGCACGAGGAAATTGTCAAACAATCACACGGTCGCAATGTAGCAGTTCTGTTTGACGATGACTTGCACGATCTTTCGCTGCAAGGACCCTTGGCTGTGGACTTTCTCGCCAAGCATGTGCCGGGAATTCGCGACCTGAAATATTTCCACCATATGCAAACCACCCTGTTTGGTGCGCCCGTCATGATTTCCCGCACCGGCTATACGGGCGAGCGCGGCTATGAAATTTTTGTGCGCGGCC
>JANMKJ010000475.1:0-2267 GCA_031371945.1 Rhodobiaceae bacterium | reverse complement strand
CCGCGGCAGGTAGTGGAAGCCGCCGATAAGGATGTGGAACGGCTTATCAAGTCCTCGCCCTTCGCCAAGGTTGTGGGTGCGCGCATGGTGTTTATAAATGGCCAGCTTTCGCCTAAGCACTCCCAGCAGCAACGGGAAAATGTCGAAACCCGCCTCAGCATGGCCGAACCCGTAGTGCAAATGAACCAGGCCTTTGTCACCGATGGTGCCCACCTCCGGATTTCAGGCAACACTGACACGCCGATCGAACTGCTGTTCATTGCATCGGTTGGTGCGGCCCGCACCATCGCCACCCGAAATGTCATTGAAGTGGAAGAGGGCGCCTCTACCACCATCATCGAAACCCACGTAGGCGAAGGTGTTTACCTCGCCAATTCGGTAACTGAAATCCGCATTGGTGAAGGTGCCCGGCTTGACCGCATCAAGGTGGAGCTTGAATCCGACGACGCCATTCACCTTGCCCATGCCCATGTAACCTTGGCCAAGAATTCCGTGCTCAATGATTTTACGCTGACCTCTGGTGCACGCGTTAATCGCCAAAACGGCACCATTGAATTCCATGGCCAGAACATTGACGCCAAGGTGTCCGGTGCTTTCATGCTGGGCGGCAGGCAGCATGCGGACACGCGCCTGGTGATTGACCACCAGCAGCCCAGCTGCACCAGCCGGGAGCTTTTCAAATGCGTGATGGATGACCATGCCCGGGGCATTTTCCAGGGCAAGGTCATGGTGCGCAAACACGCCCAGAAAACCGATGGCAAGCAATCCAGTCATGCCCTTCTGCTCTCCGAGACAGCTGAATTCGATGCCAAGCCCGAACTTGAAATCTTCGCTGACGATGTTGTCTGCGGCCACGGGGCAACGGCCGGTGACCTCAACCAGGACCATCTGTTCTACCTCATGTCGCGCGGCATTCCGGAAGCGGAAGCCAAGTCGCTGCTCATCGCCGCATTCGTGGGAGAAGCCTTTGATGTGATTGCCAATGATGCCGTGAAGGAAGCCTTAGAAAAATTCTCCACCAAATGGCTCACCCGCCACCGGAGGCAGGGATGATTGACGTTGCGGCCATTCGCAGGGATTTCCCCATTCTTTCGCGCGAAGTCTATGGCAAGCCGCTGGTTTACCTCGACAACGCCGCATCGGCGCAAAAGCCGCAAGTGGTGCTCGATGCCATGATGAACAGTTATGCCCACGAGTATGCCAATGTGCATCGCGGGCTTCACTACCTCTCCAACACGGCCACCCAGGCATTCGAGGATGCGCGTGAATCCGTAAGGCGCTTTATCAATGCGCCGTCCAAGGACCAGTTGATTTTTACCCGCAATGCCACTGAGGCCATCAATCTTGTGGCGCAAAGCTTTGGCGGCCTTGTCATCAATGAAGGCGACGAGATTGTTCTCTCCATCCTTGAACACCATTCCAATATCGTGCCATGGCATTTCCACCGTGAACGCCGCGGTGCAGTCATCAAATGGGCTCCGGTTGACGAAGATGGTAATTTCCTCATCGCGGAATTTGAAAAACTGCTCACGGCAAAAACGAAGATCGTTGCCATCACACAGATGTCGAACGCGCTAGGTACCATCGTTCCCGTGAAGGAAGTCATCAAGCTGGCGCATGCGCGGGGCATTCCGGTTCTTGTGGATGCAAGCCAGGCCACAGTTCACATGAAGGTGGACGTGCAGGATCTTGATGCGGATTTCCTCGTGTTCACCGGCCACAAGACTTACGGTCCAACAGGCATCGGTGTGCTCTATGGCAAGATGGATCACCTCAATCGCATGCCGCCGTACCAGGGTGGCGGTGAGATGATCAATGAAGTGACGACCGAGGCCATTTCCTACAACAACCCGCCCCATCGATTCGAGGCCGGCACTCCGGCCATTGTGGAGGCCATCGGGTTAGGGGCGGCACTGGACTACATGACGTCGGTTGGCCTCGACAATATCGCGGCCCATGAGGCAACCCTGCGCGACTATGCAACGGAGCGTCTGTCGGAAATCAATTCGCTGCGCATTTTCGGTCGCGCCAAAGACAAGGGTGCAATTGTCTCGTTCAACATGAATGGCGCCCATGCCCATGACGTAGCAACCGTGATCGACCGGGCAGGGGTCGCGGTGAGGGCTGGCACCCACTGCACCCAGCCCCTGTTGCAGCGATTTGGCGTCACCGCCACTTGTCGAGCCTCATTTGCCATGTACAATACCCGGGAAGAGGTTGATATATTGGCGCAAGCCCTTATCTCTGCCCAAAGGATATTCCTGTGA
>JANMKJ010000451.1:0-2091 GCA_031371945.1 Rhodobiaceae bacterium | reverse complement strand
CGCGCCAGCCGCTTCCGCCTGCCGTGAGGCCAAAAAAATCAGAAAGTTTGCGCGCATTGTCAACGCCCAATTCAGATTTCAATTTCCGGGTTTTGGGGTCCCACAGCCGTTCCAGGACAAAGAGATCAGGATGTGACCTGGACGCTATCCAGAGGGGCGTGCGGGGATTGGCAGCCGACAACACGGTGCTTGCAAAGTGATAAGCGAGAGTTGCCTTTCCTATGCCGTTAGGGCCTGAAATCAGCCAAGCATGGTGCAGTTTTCCGGTTTCAAAGGCGCGCTGCATCTTTGCTACTGCCGCCGCGTGGCCGATAAGATTCCGGGTGAGGCGCGGATGCCATTTCACCTCACGGATGTCGCCATCTTGCTCAGCCATTCAACAAATGTCCCACCGCTTCATTCACCCTGGTGGAAACTTCTTCGACGGAGCCATGTGCGTCAATCAGCCGGCAACGGCTGGCATCGAGCGTTGCTATCTGCAGAAAACCGCTTCGCAATTTCTTGTGGAAGTCGAGCCCCTTGCGTTCATAGCGGTCTTCGGTTCCACCACCGCGCGAATTGGCCCGCCCCAGGCCCTCCACGGGATCGATATCAAAGATTAGCGTAAGATGGGGCCGGGTCGCACCTACAATCAAGGTCTCGAGCGTATCCAGCAGTTTCATGCTGCAATTTCCCGCATAGCCCTGATAGGCCCGCGTTGAATCCATAAACCGGTCACACAGGACAACACCTCCCGAAGCCAGCGCTGGCCGGATCACTTGTTGCAGGTGGGAATCGCGCGCGGCATAATTTAACAGCGCCTCTGCCTCTGCTGTCCAGCGTGTGGTGTCGCCGTTTACCAGTAAACTGCGCAAGGATTCCGCTTCAGGTGTGCCGCCGGGTTCACGGGTTTGCAGCACGTGAAACCCACGCGCGAGAAGCGAATTGGCCAGGAGTTTGAGCTGGGTTGATTTGCCGGTGCCCTCGCCCCCTTCAAAGGTAATGAAGCTTCCCCCCACGTCAGCCGCCGAGAACCATGATGAATATGCTATCGAGAGCCTTGCTCCACATCGAATCCACGGCGTCGACTGACGTTGCTGTTTCGACCGGTGTTTCATAGATGGTTTTCCCATCCATCAGAAAGCGGACAGTGCCAATCTGCTGGCCCGCCTTGACCGGTGCCATAAGCGGGCCAACGTAGTTCAATTTCACCTCAATCTTGTCCTGTTCCTGGGCTGACAAGGCAAGACGCACATCCTGCTTGGTGACCAGGTTGACCCAGCGCGTGGTTCCGCCCCAAACGCGTGCCTTGCTTACGGTTTCACCTGCCGCATAGACATCGATCAGCTTAAATTGGCGGAAGCCCCAGTCCAACAGTTTTTGGGCTTCTTCCTTGCGCTCATTAATGGATTTCAGCCCGGCAATCACCATGACAAGGCGCCTGCCATCGCGGACTGCAGAGCCCACCATGCCATAGCCAGATTCCTTGGTATAACCGGTCTTCATGCCGTCTGCGCCCGGATAATCCTTCAACAGGGGATTGCGGTTTTGCTGCTTGATGTTGTTCCACGTGAAATCCGGCTCGCTGTAGATCTTGTAATATTCTGGAAAGTCCAAAATGATGTGGCGCGCAAGAATTGTGAGATCACGCACGCTCATCAGGTGTTCAGGATCCGGCAGGCCAGTTGAATTCTTGAAAACTGCGTTCTTCAGCCCGAGTTCGCGGCCGCGCTCTGTCATGCGTTCTGCAAAGGCGGGCTCTGATCCTGCCATGGCTTCCGCAATGGCGATGCAGGCATCGTTGGCAGATTGGATCATTGAGCCGTGCATGAGATCGGAAAGTTTGATGCGGGAATTCAACTCCGCATACATGGTCGAGCCCCCCGAAGCCGAGCCGCCACGGCGCCAGGCATCCTCGCTTACCAGTATTTCCTGGTCAAGTGACAGCGTGCCAGCCTTGAGGGCTTCAAATACCAGTGTCATGGTCATGAGCTTGCTCATGCTCGCAGGTGGTATCAGCTGATCCGCGTTCTTTTCGTAAAATACGATGCCGGACTTGGCGTCAACAAGAATGGCCTCTTCCGCCTTGGTTTCAAACGCTGCATCCTGTGC
>JANMKJ010000443.1:0-2146 GCA_031371945.1 Rhodobiaceae bacterium | reverse complement strand
GTCGACGAGTGGCTGCGGATTGCCAAAGCCGATAAAGAAGTTTCCGTAGGGCAGCAAAGTGCTGGGTAACCCGGTGATGAGGCTATTTTCCGATATGATTGCCAGACCATTGCTGTTGCCTTTCGGACTGTCGCCGAAGTTGGCAAAAACCCGCGTTGAATTGGAAATGGTATTGGCGTAGCGCCGCGAATAGGCACCTGTAACGAAGTGTGTCAGCAAGCCATCCCGCTGATCCTGGCCCTGGATAAGGCCGTAACCCGTTTCGATATAACCGTTGAAAGCATCTATAAATGAGGTCACCCCGTAGACATTGGCAATGGTGTTATCGCCCGCGTCTGCACCAATGATGCCTGCATTGTTAACATTGTCGAATGCGACGAAAAATGTGGTGTCGAAGTTGGCCAACCCGAGAACAGCCGAGTTTTTGGCGGGTATTGTAAACGCGCCACCCAGGATGGCATCGTTTGCCCAGATGCCGTTCTGCAGGAACAAGGGGAAAAGGCCGACGGTGAACGGCAAATCAAAAGTGGACTCGTGCGATGAGAAACCGGAATACAGAGCCGCCAGGTCACCCTCGAGAAACAGGGTCTGGGGATTGGGATCGAATTCGGCCTCGAACTTCCCGCTCGCGTCAGGGCCACCAAATTCGAAGCGGGTGAATTTGTTGTTCTTTTGTAGTGGCGTGAAAAATGCGTGAATGCGCTCGGTGGCCGTAATCTTGAGATCCACATCCAGGTTCAATCGTGTCGCAACTTGAGCAATTTCCTTTCCATTGTTCCTGTTGTTTGCAATTGCCGTGCGCCAGTCCCCATAGATTGACAGGCCGGGAAGAAGTGGATTTTTTTCGCCCAAGACTGTGCTGCTGGCGTCGTATGGGCCTGAGGTGTATTGCTGGCGGCCGATTTCAAGGGCTGGCCGTGGTGCTACAACTTCGGTTTTCGCGCCGTAGATATCAAGCTGGCCCTTGGCGTTGTAGGTGGTTTGATATTGGGGATCGGGCCGGAAAAGATCTCCCTTGCCCTCCTCATTGCTTTGAAGTTCAGGTGGTGTGGTAGTGGCAACTGTTTCGCTCTTTGTTACAACTTCGACCTGCGGGCGGCGAAACAGAGCATGCCACACGCGGGCAAACGCGCTTTGATGGTTTCCTGACTCATCCTCATAGGGCTTGAGTTGTGCCGAACTTGCACCAGTACTCGAAAGGCAACAGCAGGCGACCAAAATGAGTGCCGCTATTAATGGTTTTGCAAGGCAAGCACTACGCAACATACGAATTCCCTACGACCGCATTCATTCAATCTGTAACTGACTCAACTGACTCTCAGCGCTATTCCTTCACGTCGACCTCCACAGCGAATGAGTGAAAATTCATGATGCGTTCATTCATGCTCTGCTGCATATCCTTGGTGGCCTCGACAAACCGCATGAAATAGATTGGTTCACCACGGCTCCTCATCCGGAAGGCGAGACGGTATTTTCCGCTCTTAACAATCAGCTTGCCCGGTACCTTGTATGCGGCCACCTTCTCCCCAAGGGGTGGCAGCGAGTGATTTTCCATGCGCACCAATGGCGGGTGGTTGAGAACGGTCGTTGGAATGCCAGGGGGGCGCAGATGCGGCAACGGATCCACATCGAAATTCACCGGCAAATACATTTCGCGGTCGGTCCCCTTGACGTTGGTTGTCAGGAACTTGGTTTGGAAATGGACCAGCTGCTGGTCTTTTTCAATGCGACCCTCCGCAACATCCAGACTGTGCAGATCCGCCATATCGCCATGGCTGTCAATGTAGCCCGACTCCCAGATGTTCTTGCCGTCGGGATCAATGAGCGCGATGTTGACCCACAACTGAGGTTGCGCACCGAGCGAACCTGACGGAAAGTTGTGACCCAAATTGGTATTTTTGATTTTGTAGGAAAATGCCAGATCTTTACCGACCTTTGGCGTGCCAGCAATGGTGGGGCCATCGACAGCGCTGCCGTTCTCCAGGATCCTCTGCCTGATTTTATCGCGCTGGTCCACCTTGGCCAGGTTTTCATCGATGATCTCGCGGGCCTCTTCGCGGTCGAGTTGATCGGACCAGCGCTTGGGAAACTTGACCTTGACCTTGCCATTTGACACGTCATCTTCGAATTCGGCGTTCCCCCATCC
>JANMKJ010000523.1:0-6676 GCA_031371945.1 Rhodobiaceae bacterium | reverse complement strand
ATGGCAACCATTTAGCACTTCACCTGTCCAGATATATCTAATTAAATCAATATATTACGCACTTCATCCACGACCAAAATTTAGTGATTTTTGATCAGATGGATAATTTATTTGTCAGGCCACTTGAATTATTAATGGTGCAGTGCCATATCGCAGGAGTGAGATTGAGACCTGGTTTCTCTCTCGCATGCCCTCCTTGGGCGTTTCCTCCCTAGACTTGGGCCGCGCTAGAAATAGTTGCGGCCCTTTTTTTATTCGGCCGCATGGCGCAGGGGGTTGGCAAATTCCACCAGGGTTTCCAGCAGCGACTGAATTGTCTGCGCCAGGGTTTTCTTCAGGGCTTCAAAGTTGGCGTTTTTCTCAAAACGCGTTTCATGCATGTAGAGGGCCCGGTTGATTTCGATTTGCAGGGCGTTACGGCCCAACATCGGAGAGCCATAGTTTTGAGTGATGAAACCGCCGGCATAGGGCTTGTTGCGCACTACGCGCAGGCCCTGGGAGCGCAACAGGTCTTCCACGAAGCCGGTGACTTCCTCCGGGCAGGATGCGCCATAGCGGTCACCAATGACAACATCCACCGCCGCATGGTGGGGCGGGGATATGAAGTTGGTGGCATTGGACGGCATGGAATGACAATCGAGCAGCAGCACGCTGCCGGTGTTGGCCAGAACTTCATCAAGCAGGGCCTTCAGGGTGCGGTGGTAGGGCCGGTAGATCAAGTCGACGCGCTGTAGCGCATCGTTGAGGCTCAGGCGCTCACGGTATATTTCTTCGCCTTCGGCCACCAGGCGCGGGATGGTGCCAAGGCCACCTGCCACACGCGGTGAGCTGGTGTTCATGAAGCCTGGCAATTCACAGGCAAACATGCGGGGGTCGAACTCATAGGCCTCGCGGTTGAGGTCAATATAGGCACGCGGCACATGGGCTCGCAGCATGGGCGCACCGAGGCCGACGCAGGCCATGAATAATTCATCGATGTAACAATCCTCAGACTTGCGCAAGGCGTGGGCCGAGAGCCGTGTCATGCGCATCAGCTCGGCTGGATATTTGCGGCCACTGTGGGGGGAGTTGAAAACAGCGGGGGCTTCCCATGCTGCAGGAGCCAGGATTTCAAAAAATGCATCTGCCGCGCATTCTGCCATGATTTGACGGTAGTATTGACCAGCGCGCATAAACTGTCCACACTTGTTCGCTTCACCACCTGTTTACCTTAAGCCTGTTATGAACTTTGCGCAGGGGCAAAATCTTGGTTCACAAACAGGCTGGGCACGATAAGATGAATTCTGACACCATGGCAAAAATTATACTGGCAGAAGACGATGAGGACATGCGGCGCTTCCTGGTGAAGGCGCTGGAGAAGGCTGGCCATCATGTGACTGCCTTTGGCGAGGGAGCCAGCGCCTTTGAGGAAATCAAGCAAACCACATTTGACCTACTGCTAACCGACATTGTCATGCCCGAGATGGATGGCATCGAGCTTGCCCGCCGTGCCGCCGAGCTTGATCCGCATCTGAAGATCATGTTCATCACCGGCTTTGCGGCGGTTGCCCTGCATCCCGATTCCAAGGCACCAAAGGACGCCAAGGTGCTGTCCAAGCCATTTCACCTGCGCGATCTCGTGGCCGAGGTCGACCGGATGATGGCCGCTTAACTACTTGCCAGAGGCGAGTTCACCCCTTATATCCCGGCCACATCAGTGGGCGGTTAGCTCAGCGGTAGAGCACTACGTTGACATCGTAGTGGCCACAAGTTCGATCCTTGTACCGCCCACCATTTTTAATTAATCAAATCAGTTGTTTAGATGAACAGGCTCAAAAACAGATTCAGCCAATCTTCTCAGCGGTCACAACCTGGTCACACTGAGAGGAAAATCCATGCCCAACATTCGCAGACGAGGCGACAAATGGCAGGTGCAATTCGGGCGCAAAGGCGCAAGTCCTGTCACGCGGTCATTGATGGTCTTATTTTAAACTCTCGGCTTGCGTAGCGCAGATCAAAACATAGTTTCAAAGTGCCCATAAATTTGATCGATAGGTAGGGTCGCAAAGGTTCGGCACTGAGCTATTTATACTTGTCTGGGAAACACCATATGAGCTGTTGGTGGGAAATTCTTTATTGAGAAAGTTCTCCAGCCCTGTTCAGGTTTTGGTCCAGTTTGGATCGGCTCGCAAACTCTACCGACACTAAGCAAGAATGCCTCCCAGCTTTCGCTAGGAGGCACTTGGGGTCTCAGAATAGAAATTAATAGCCTGTTGTGTCGTTCAACATTTTTGGATCGCAGATCGGATCATCACCGTTGCTCATGCAGTAATTTGAACGGTTTTTCATGACCACTTCTTTGGTCGCCTTCATCATTTCGTCCCGCATCTTCATCGTTTCCGGACCCATGCAAAGAGGGTCAGAGCCGTTTGACATGCAGTATTGCGAGTTTTTCATTTTTTCGTTGGTGTCGGCATAGGCCGCCACAGAGAATCCCACGCAAGTGAGTAAACAAGCAAAAACTAGCTTTTTCATTTGATATCCTTCCTAGAAATAATCGGAAAGAGAACCATTTTCCGATTGTTTTTTGCAAATTTGGCTTTGGGTTCTCGGCTATAGATCTAGCATCGCCGAAATCACGCCCAAATGAACAACTGTGTCATCGTTCCATCCTCATGCAGTCACGGGCACGTGATCACATTGCAGCACTGTATCTTCGAAATGAGTTTTGCACCTTCTTCAGCAGTGCAGACTCGCCAAATCAAACCAGTTCGTTGAGCATTCTTGTCAGGTTATCAAGCCGGTAGGGCTTAGAGACAAATATCACTCCCGGTGGTACATCCACCTTGGTCGCTCTGCCGGAAGCAACAATCACGGGCAGTGTCGGAACAAGACGATTAACAATTCGGGTAAGTTCCAGGCCATCAATTGGACCAGGCATATGTACGTCAGTAACCACTGCCGCCAAGTCTGAATGTATCGCCAAGGCTTCCAGTGCCTGAGAGGCGTCACAAGCCTCCACGACTTCAAAACCCTCCTCACGCATATGGTCTGCCAATGAAAACAGGATGAGAGGCTCATCTTCTACCAATAGGACTTTAGTCGTCGATTTGGACACTGTTCACTACCTCGTTACCCATACTCACCCAAGGATCGTAGGTGATATTGGTTCCCCTTTGATAAACATTCAGTTGCAGTCAAGCGCTAGCCTGGCCCATGTCGTTTCCCGAATTCGCTTGAAAAGTGGAGGCAGGTTAGTTTTTATTTTGGGGGATTGTCCAATCGTAACAATTTGATAATAGTAAGGTCGTGACTTCATGTCAGGACAACTCCTGAGGGGGAGTGGATGCGGATAATTCATCGCATTGGCGCTGTTCTCGTGGCCGGGCTTTTGCCTGTAATAGGCGTTGAAGCATACAATTCATTTGAACTGCATCAAGCTCGCCGCCAAGAGGTTCAACAAGGCGCCCTGCGCCAAGCCAGCCTTGCCTCTTCAGAGCTGGAGCGAATTGTTGAGGGTGTCAGAGGCGTTATGACTGCTGTCAGCCAAGCTCCTTCCGTACAATCAATGAATACAGAAGCGTGTGGCCAATTCATAAAGGGCGTGATCGGTCACCTTGAATATCTCGCCATGCTGAGGGTCGTTGATAACGAAGGCAAAGTGCGTTGCGCTTCCTCACCCGCCGAACTGGGCTTGGACATAGGCGATAGGCCCTACTACAAAAACTCACTTACCCACGATGGTCTTGTGGTGGGGGAGTATCTCGTAGGAAGACTGAGCCATCAGGCAACATTGCCGTTCGCACTTCCAATCATTGCCAGTGATGGAACACGAAAAGGCACCGTTGTTTCGTCACTCAGTCTCGAATGGCTATCCAAGCAATTGCTGCTACGCGGCCTGCCCCAGGGGGGATCAATTACGGTTGCTGACAGGACTGGGACAATATTGGCCCGCCAACCACTGCCTGAGAAATTCGTCGGAACCAGAATACCTGCCGCATTCACACGCCAGATGAATGAAAAGGAGCCGGGTGTGATCGAAGTGACGAGCCAGGACGGTACCCAACGCGTTCTGGGATACATCCCGATACCAAGGTCAGCTGAAGGATTTTATGTTAGTGCAGGACTGTCCACGGAGCAGTCCTTTAAAAGCGTGACTTCGGCTTCATATAGGCAAGCATGGATTACTGCGATTGCAGTTCTTGGTTCAGTGATTGGGACTTTGGGGCTGGCAAGTCTGTTCATTTTCAAACCCTTGAGACAGCTCTCCCAGACCGTTCGCAAATGGCAGGAGGGAGACATGACTGCGCGGACAGGATTGACAGAACGCCACGGAGAAACGGGTGAGTTGGGACAGGAGTTTGACCGCACGATGGACCAACTGGCCAAAAGAGACGAAACGATCAATGCACTTATAAGGGAACTCGGGCATAGGGCCAAAAATCAGCTTGCGCTGGTTATGGCATTCATGACCCAACTCGCAAAAAACCGCGAAAGTGTTGCTGACTATAAAGCAGCGGTCATGGATAGGCTAATGGCCTTGGCAGACTCGCAGGACTTGTTAGTCAAGTCTGGTGGGGAAGTCGTTGATTTAGAGGACCTCATCCATACACAACTGAGAGTTTTTGATTTGGGCAAGACAGACCGCATTCAAATTGACGGACCAAAGCAATCACTGCTGCCTGACACGGCTCGTTCGTTGGGAATGGCGCTGCATGAGCTTGCAACCAATGCCACAAAGTATGGTGCACTCTCCAATCGGGATGGACGGGTAAAAATATCTTGGACAGCCCCCACCAAGGCAAGCAACAGTTGGGAGTTCATGTGGGAGGAAACTGGAGGGCCTGCTGTAAAAGAACCAGTAGTCAGTGGATTTGGCCGCACGCTGGTGGAGCGGATTGTTCCCGCACAGATGAATGGTAGTGCAACAGTTTCCTATCAGGCGAAAGGATTACGCTGGGTATTGAATTGCAGTGCTGATGTTGCAGAGGCTGAAGACACCATGGGTTGATTGCATCCTTCGTGGAACCAAATGGCATTTGGCGGGTTTAGGTCCGATGAATGTCAATCGTATGCGAAAGGAAACTCCCATGTCCAACGCTGATCCCAAGGGCTCACGGCCCGAAGCCCTGGCAAAATTTGCTGAAGTAGCCCGCAACGACACAGGCAAGCCTGTGCGTGATGGTGTTGTGGCAAACAAGGAGACGGCACCCATTCCGACCGATCCGAAGCTGAAGCAGGATGCCGGAACCAAAGTGCTGCGTGAGGGCGTGTTGCACAAGGACCAGGGCGCTGACGAAGCCATAGACAGGCTCCCCGATCGCACCGCGCGCAAGAAGTAAGTCAACTACCTAATAAACTGGTCCACAAAACCTTCCCCCAGCCCGACGCTGGCGTAGTGCTTGCGGCAGAGGTCTATTTTGGTGAAGGCGTCTTCGTAGCCGAGGACGGCGCCGTCCGGGTCGACGTAGATCATGGCGCCGTTGACCTGGAACAGGGTGATCATTTCCGGCACGTCGGGTTCCACCACGAGGGTGTGGGTTTCGCCCGGGGCTTCGTAGATGTAGCTACCTTCGGTCGCCGTCCAGTCGTGCTCGAGATAATGCCAGCTGCCCTTGAGCACAAATCCGTGCACCGGCTGGGGGTGGCGGTGGCGCGACAGGACGCCGGATTTGCGCACCCGCAAGAGGTTCATCCAGTAGCCGCGGCTGGCCGAGAGGCAGAGCGGGCGAAACCAGACGTTTTCCTGCTGCGGCACCCACAGCCGCTCATCCAGAGGAATGGCGTTGGGGATGACGAGCTCGGGAAACGCATCACGAGGTTGCGGATGGCGATAGGGGACGCGGCTGTTATCAATGGCGCTGGCGTTGGTCGCTGTATCGGCAGGCACTTTATTCATGGGCTCACGTTTCCTTCACGTTACATCACAGCATAGCCGCCATCGATTGGCAGCACCACTCCGGTTACAAAGCGGGCGGCATCAGAGCAGAGATAGGCAACGCTGCCGCCGATGTCGTCAGGAGCTCCCCAGCGCTTCATGGGAGTGCGGGCGAGAATGGCGGCCGAGCGCGCCTCGTCTGACGTCAAACCATGGGTGAGGCCGGTGGCAATCCAGCCCGGCGCAATGGCATTGACGCGGATGCCTTCGCTGGCCCAGGCAACGGCGAGGGATTTGGTGAGTTGGGCAACGCCACCCTTCGACGCTGCGTAGGCCGGAACGAGCGGTCCCCCAAAGAACGACAGCATGGAGGCGGTGTTGACGATGGCACCGTTCCCGGATTTCGCCAGAAGGCTACGGGCGGCGACACACATGCGCATCGTGCCGGTGAGATTGACGTCGATGACCCGCTGGAAGTTGGCAATGTCATACTCGGCGCCGCGCATGAGAATGCCGGCACAGTTCACTAGCGCATCAAGACTTTCAAAGCGGGCGATGAGGGCTGCGACCTGGACATCACTGGTCACGTCAAGCTGGACCGCGTCGAGATTCTCACGGGGGTTTTGCAACTGGGTCTGCTCATCGGTAAGGCCGGTGACGGTTACGGCGTAGCCCGCATCGAGCAAGGCATGGGCAACTCCCAAACCGATGCCACCAACACCGCCCGTGATGATTGCCTTGCGCATGCATGCCTCCCGTTTTTGGCCATTTTGCAAGAGTTAGACAGCCCCCACAAGTTCTGCGCAAGCTAATTTCGGT
>JANMKJ010000521.1:0-2060 GCA_031371945.1 Rhodobiaceae bacterium | reverse complement strand
GGTAAAGCTCGGTCACGTCATCGTTGAGCATGCGGATGCAGCCCGACGATGCTGACTTGCCGATTGACTTTGGCTCGTTGGTGCCATGAATGCGGTAGATCGACGAGCCAAGGTAGATGGCGCGTGCACCCAGTGGGTTCTTCGGGCCACCGGCCATGAATACGGGCAACTCGGGATGGCGAACGCGCATTTCGGTTGGCGGACGCCAGTCTGGCCACGTGGTCTTGGAACTTACCTTGTGGGTGCCAGACCATTCAAAACCCTTGCGTGCCGTTGCAACGCGGTATTTGGCGGCCTTGCCATTGCCGAGCACGAAGTAGAGAACGTTCTGCTTGGAATTGATGACGATGGAACCAGGAGCCATTGTCGTTGAATAATCAACAATCTGGGCCCGCTTGAATTTGGGGTTGGCGGTCTGCTTCAACGCCTTTGGCGTGATTTCATCCTGGGCAACGGCCGCGACCAGAACGACGCCAGCAAATGGCTTGGTTGATTGGGCCTGGGCGGCGGTGACCATGAGGCCGGCGAAAACGGCGGCGGCGGCGATTTTTTGAACCAGGTTAGACATTTTGAAGTTCCCTCTAGAAATGATTTGATGGTCCACTATTAGAAGGCGCTGCCTGAACTCATCCTGAGTGCGGCATTTATCTGCCGTTCATTTTCGAGAAATCTGTCGCCGGAGCCGCCACCTTGCGATGAAATGCACTAAAACTCCACATAACTTACGCAAGACGAGTTGCTAACCCGTATGGTGAATCGTGAAAATTTTAGGAAATTCAACCCGCCCGACCGATGTTTTTTTACGCCGTGACGAAAAATGGGCTAGCGTGCAGGTGCCATGACTGACACCCTTGAAACCAAATATGCAGCCCTGGAGGATCCCGGAATTCGTGCCTTCCTGATTGCCGGGGAGCGGTTTTATCCAGCGGATGCAGTGAATTTCACCATGGCCGAACAGCGCCAGTTCTATAATAAATACTGTGCCCATTTCCGGAAGCCCCGGCCGGAAACCATCGTTGCCACGGATTTTTTCGTAAACTCCATTCCTTGCCGCCTTTACCAGCCAAAGCTGGGAAGCGCCCATCCCGTGCTGCTCTATCTCCACGGCGGCGGCTTCGTACTGGGTGGGCTGGACAGCCACGATGATGTCTGTGCGGAAATCAGCGATCGGGCCTATGTGGCCGTCGTCGGCGTTGAATACCGTCTTGCCCCTGAACACCCGTTCCCCGCAGCCTTTGACGACGCCTGGGCCGTGCTGCAGCATTTGGCAAAGGACTATGGCACCATCGTCATCGGCGGTGACAGTGCGGGCGGAAACCTTGCTGCCGCAATCGCAATCAAGGCCCGTGACGCAGGCGGCCCAAAGATCGCAGGGCAGGTGCTGATCTACCCCGGCCTTGGCGGCGATCTCAATTCCGGGTCCTATGTCACCCAGGCCAACGCACCGGGCCTGACTACCAGGGATGTACTGTACTACCGTGACACCTATAAGGGCTACGGCCACAAGTATGCCGAACCGTTGCGCGAAACAAATTTTCAAAATCTTCCCCCGGCTTTCCTTGTAGCCGCAGGCCTCGATCCACTCGGCGATGACTGTGAAAATTACGCGCAGCGTCTTCGCATCGCCAACGTGCCAGCAACGGTGCGTCCCGAACCGCTCCTGGTTCATGCCTTCCTGCGCGCCCGGCATATGAGTGAGCCCGCACGCACAAGTTTTTCTGCTATAGTCGAGGCCACCCGCCAATTTGCCCATGCCCAACAATGAGGATTCCATGACGATCAAGACCGTGAAGAAATTTCCACGCAAGACAAAAGAGGTGGAAAATTTCTGGATTCCCATGTCCGATGGCGTGAAGCTGGCGGCGCGCATGTGGCTTCCGGTTGATGCCGAAAAAAAACCGGTGCCCGCCGTTCTGGAGTATTTGCCCTACCGCAAGCGCGATGGCACGATCGTGCGTGATGCACTCACCCACCCCTACCTTGCGGGCCACGGCTATGCCGCCATTCGCGTTGACATGCGCGGCTCCGGCGACAGCGAAGGTATCATGCTGGATGAATAC
>JANMKJ010000514.1:0-5990 GCA_031371945.1 Rhodobiaceae bacterium | reverse complement strand
CCTCTGATCAGGCCTGCAGTCTCCAGAATGCTCAAATGCTTGGAAACCGATGGTTTTGAAATATCAAAACGATCGGCGATTTCACCCGCCGTCAGTGAGGTCGCTGATAAATAGGCCAATATTCTCCTGCGCACCGTGGATGACAGTGCTTCAAAGACCCGATCAATCATCAGTGCCTACTCCTGTTAACTTTATTTCATTTAGCTTATTGCCTAAATAATTGCAAGTGATTATAGATATTTCGTCAATTAACGAAATAGGCAAATGTATAGAGGAGTTTTACACTATGGATATCATGCTCACGACCTACGGGATCTATGTCACGGCCAGTCTGGGACTGACCTATTGGGTTGGACGGACGCTCAATCGCAATGGAAGGGTCTTTCTCGTGGAGAATTTCGAGGGCCGCTAGGACCTCGCCGATTCAATCAACCATCTACTGCTCGTCGGATTCTATCTGGTCAACCTTGGATTCGTGTCACTGGCGCTCAAATATGGCGACAAGCCCTTCACCGCAGTAGGCGCAGTTGAATTCCTAAGTACCAAGATAGGTTTGGTAATCGTTGTGATTGGCCTCATGCATTTTTTCAACATGAGCTGGTTGGTTAAGTTCCGCAAATCGAAGCTGTTTACAGCACTTGTTCCCCAGGCGAATGCCCCAACACCCCAAGCACCCGTAAAATCGGCATGGCCAACATCTGTAGAACCTTCGGATTTAAAGCCTGCCGATGCAATCTAGGCACATTCTGCAACCGGGCCCGCGCATGAGTGCGGGCCCGATGTTGCAGTATCGGTGCACGATAGGTACATTGAAATCCAAGAACAGATTTCATATTGCGCAACGAATTATTTTTCGTGGCTGGGAAAGTTACAATGAATTTCGCATCCGACAATGTCTACGGCGTTCACCCCCACATTCTGGCAGCACTTACTGAGGCCAATGCCGGAACGGCAGCCTCCTATTCAGGCGATGACTATTCCAAAAAGTCGGAAGCGAAGCTATCGGAAATTTTCGAGAAGGACGTTCGCGTTTTCCTCGTCACCACGGGCACGGCCGCCAATGGCCTGGCACTTTCAGCCCTGACGCCGCCCTATGGCGCGGTGATCTGCCATGGCGAGGCCCACATCGCCGTGGACGAATGCAATTCGCCGGAAATGTTTACCGGTGGTGCAAAGATTTTGGGGCTGCACGGCCCGGCGGGCAAAATCACCCCCGCCATGATTGAAAAAACCCTGAAAGGCTTCATCCGCGGCGAGCATGATCCCAAGCCTGCGGCAGTGTCGCTGACCAATGGCACGGAACTCGGCACCGTCTATACGCCAGCCGAAGTGGCAGCGATCTCGGCCCTGATCAAACCCCGAGGCATGAAACTCCATGTGGACGGTGCCCGCTTTGCCAACGCTATTGTGGGCCTAAGCGTGAGCCCCGCCGAACTCACCTGGAAATGCGGCGTTGACGCCCTCAGCTTTGGTGCCACCAAGAATGGTGCGATGTTGGTCGAGGCGGTGGTTTTCTTTGATACCAAACTGGCCGATGATTTTGCCTATAGGCGCATGCGCGGTGGCCAGCTCGTCTCCAAGAGCCGCTACCTGGGAGCGCAGATGCTGGCCTATTTGAACGATGGGCTGTGGCTGGAAAATGCCCGAATTGCAAATAGCCTCGCCCTTGAGTTGGCGGAAGGCCTGCGCCAGTTCAACCACATCCGCATTCCAAACCCGGTTGGCGTCAATGAAGTTTTCGCCGTGATTCCGCGCACCCTCAACGACAAGCTGTTGGCCAGTGGTGTCAGGTTTTATGACTGGATGCCGGATAGTTTGGGTGATGCAATTTCGCAGGATGAAATATTCGTGCGCTTCGTGCTGTCATTTGCAACGCCGAAGCAAGACGTGGGCGGGCTGCTGAAGCTCATCAAGCAAATTGGCACGTAGAACCGGGGCACTGGAAACCAGCGCCCCGGCCCGTTCAATCAGGCAGCCTTGCGGGCTTCGATAACCCGGGGCTCAGTGCCAGAATTGATGGCAATGGTGCGGGGTTTGAGGGCTTCCGGAATGGTGCGCTTCAGCGAAATGTGAAGCAGGCCATTGTTGAGGTCGGCACCCGTCACTTCAACATGGTCAGCCAGCTGGAAGCGGCGCTCGAAGTTGCGCCCGGCAATGCCCTGGTGAAGATATTCGGTCTTGGCCTCTGGCTTGTCAGCCTTTTTGCCGGAAACCGTCAGCGCCTGGCCCTTGACCTCAAGATTGATGTCGGAGGCGCCAAAGCCGGCAATCGCTATGGTAATGCGGTAGTCGTCGTCGCCAACGCGTTCAATATTGTAGGGGGGATAGGCAGGGGTTTCGAAGTTCGCGGCATCGTCCAACATGCGGGCAAACCGGTCAAAGCCAACGCTGGAACGATAAAGTGGAGCAAAATCAAACATTTCACATTCTCCTAAAGCAATGCAATTTTATTGTACGGACCCACAATTGGCATCCGCCCACCACAGATAATTTTCAAACCAGCGTTTTCAAGCTTTTTTTTCGGCTATATTCCGCCATGATTTTTATTGATAACATGCAAGTTCAGACGCCTGCATTTACACAATTTTAAGTTTGCGAGGGAAAATCCAATGCTGTCACCCATCAAGTTAGGCCTGGCCGCACTTGCGGCAGCAAGCTTCACCCTACTGGTTTCGGGCAGCGCCGAAGCTGGACGCCTGTTCAAATGGCGCCTGTTCCAGCCCGAGTATTATACCTACTATCCGGGCCAGGATAACTACTACGGCCCTGACGACTACAACGGCGATTACTATTATGTGCCACGCAAGAAGCGGCAGAAATATTACGACCAGTATGAGCAGCAGGACAGCTACTACGACCCGCAATATGATGAGCCGGTCTATGTAAAGCCACCAAAGAAGAAAACCGCCAGGGTGGCACCCGTGGCCAAGCCCGCCGTCAAAAAGGCAACCGTCGCATCGGTCAAGAAACCGGCAGCAACGGCTGCAAGTTCGGGCAGCGGCATGAGCTGTGACAAGGCGGGAAGCATCATTTCCGGCTATGGCTTCAGCAGCGTGAAAGCCACAAGCTGCAAGGGCCAGACCTACGCCTTCAATGCCACGCGCAGCGGCAAGAACTATGTAATCAGTCTCAATGCAGCGAGCGGCGAACTGACCGAAGTCAAAAAGGTACAGTAACGGCTCAAGTTCCTTGATCACCTGCCGCCGCTGGGTTACAGCAGTGGCATATGGAACTTGTTTCAACCCTTGATAACCCCCTGCCTCCCGGGGCAGTAGTTGCATCCGCTACAACGGCGGACGGATTCAAGTTGCGGGCCATGGTTGCCCGCAAGGACAAGTCGCGGGGGACGGTGATATTCCTTGGTGGCCGGGCCGATTTCATCGAACGCTATTTTGAAACCATGAAGGACATGATGGCCCGCGGGTTTTCCGTGGCGTCCCTTGATCTGCGCGGCCAGGGCGGGTCGCAGCGCATGACCCGCAACGTGATGCGGGGCCACGTCAGCCGCTTTGAACAGTATGATGAAGATGTCCGCAGCTTCATGACCCAGGTGGTCCTGCCGGATTGCCCGCCACCCTACTATGCCATAGGCCATTCAACCGGCGGCAACATCATCCTGCGCAGCCTGCGCCACCGCAACTGGTTCAAGAAATGTGTTCTCGTGTCTCCCCTGCTGGGGCTCAAGTACGGCGCCTGGCCCTCGCCGGTGGTGCGGCTGCTCACCACGGCGGCTGCACTGCTGGGACTGGGTTGGGCCTATCTCCCGGGGCAGCGCCGCACTCCCCTGGGCCGCAATGATTTTGTGGGCAACCCCTTGACCACTGACAAGCGCCGCTGGGTTCGCGACAGCGCCGTACTTGAAGCCGCGCCCGCCCTGGGCGTTGGCGGCCCCACCTATGCCTGGCTGCGCGCTGCCATCAAATCCATCGACATGCTGGCCAGGCTGCGCTCGCCGAAGGATCTGCGCTGCCCGGTGCTGATTGTGGCCGCCGGGCGCGACCAGGTCGTGGATATCGAGGCCACCTACCGCTTTGCCCAGAACCTGACCG
Organism: Rhodobiaceae bacterium; assembly: GCA_031371945.1. Taxonomy (GTDB): domain Bacteria; phylum Pseudomonadota; class Alphaproteobacteria; order Rhizobiales; family Aestuariivirgaceae; genus Aestuariivirga. Next base: position 1,941 of record JANMKJ010000514.1, on the reverse strand, counting down.
GTGTGTCCCTGGTGGTTATCCCGGAGGCAATGCATGAAATATTGCTGGAACGCGATGAGGTACGCGGCCAGTTTCTGGCAGCTTTTGACGCCTTCGTTGAGGAAACCCCATAAAATACGGGCAATTGCCTTTGCCCGGGTGCCATGCTATTGGCCCACCAACTCCACACCATAAAGAAAGTTCTGGCGCCACATGAATTTGCGCAACATTGCGATTATTGCCCACGTTGACCACGGTAAAACCACCATGATCGACCGGCTCCTCTCCCAGTCCGGATCGTTCCGCGAGAACCAGAAGGTGGCTGAACGCGCCATGGATTCCAACGATCTCGAACGTGAGCGCGGCATTACCATTCTGGCCAAGGTGACCTCCCTCCAGTGGAAGGAAACCCGCATCAATATCGTTGATACCCCGGGCCACGCCGATTTCGGCGGTGAGGTTGAGCGCATTCTCAACATGGTGGATGGTGCCGTACTCCTGGTGGATGCCGCCGAAGGCCCGATGCCGCAAACCAAATTCGTGCTGCAGAAGGCCCTCAAGATTGGCCTTCGCCCGATCGTGTGCATCAACAAGATCGACCGACCCGACGAGCGCCACAACGAGGTGGTGAACGAGGTGTTCGACCTTTTCGCCGCCCTCGAAGCCAGCGAAGAGCAGCTCGACTTCCCCATCATCTATGGTTCAGCCAAGCACGGCTGGATGTCGAAGACGCCGACCCAGTCTGAAGACACCATGGCGCCCCTGTTTGACCTCATCGTCTCCCACTTCAATCCTCCGGTGATTGAGGAAGGCCCATTCCGCATGCTGGTCACCACGATCGAAGCCAACCCCTTCCTCGGCCGCGTGCTTACGGGCCGCGTGCGCTCAGGCTCCGTCAAGGCCAACCAGGCGGTGCGCGCCCTCGGCCAGGACGGCAAGGTTGTCGAGCAAGGCCGCATTTCAAAGGTTCTGGCCTTCCGTGGCCTGGAACGCGTGCCGGTTGAAGAATGCTTTGCCGGTGACATCGTTGCCATCTCGGGCCTCACCACCTCAACCGTTGCCGATACGATCTGCGATCCCAGCGTGAATGAACCGATCAAGGCCCAGCCCATTGATCCACCAACCCTGACCATGACGTTCCGCATCAATGATGGCCCGCTGGCGGGCAAGGAAGGCGACAAGGTACAGAGCCGCGTCATCCGTGAACGCCTGCTGCGTGAAGCAGAAGGCAATGTGGCGCTGAAGGTTACCGCCTCCGAAAATGAAACCGATGCCTTCGAAGTGGCAGGCCGTGGCGAATTGCAGCTCGGCATCCTTATCGAAACCATGCGCCGCGAAGGCTTCGAACTCACCGTCGGCCGTCCCAAGGTGGTGTTCCGCACCGACGAGGCAACCGGCGAACGCCTCGAGCCCATCGAGGAAGTCATCGTTGACGTTGATGAAGCCTATTCCGGCATCGTGGTGCAGAAGCTTTCCGAACGCCGTGCGGAAATGCGCGACATGCGCTCGTCCGGTGCCGGCCGCCAGCGCCTGGTGTTTCATGCCCCGACCCGTGGCCTCATCGGCTATCAGGGCGAACTCATGTCCGACACCCGCGGCACGGCGATCATGAACCGCCTGTTCCATGCCTATGAACCCTATGTTGGCGACATCCCAGGCCGTCATACCGGTGCATTGCTTTCAAACGGCGATGGCGATGCCGTGGCTTACGCGATTTTCAACCTGCAGGACCGTGGCCCCATGTTCATTGAACACGGCACCAAGGTTTATGCCGGCATGATCATTGGCGAACACACCCGTGGCAATGACCTTGAACTCAATGTGATCAAGGGCAAGAAGCTCACCAACGTGCGCGCCTCCGGCAAGGATGAAGCCGTTGTCCTCACGCCGCCCATCAAGATGTCGCTGGAAAAGGCCCTCGCCTATGTGGGAGAAGACGAGCTTGTCGAAATCACGCCGAAA
>JANMKJ010000450.1:0-8474 GCA_031371945.1 Rhodobiaceae bacterium | reverse complement strand
GCATGATCCTGTCCAATGAACCCGGTTTCTACAAACAGAATGACTTCGGCATCCGCATTGAAAATCTACTGCTCATCCACGAAGCCAGGGAGATTGCGGGTGGCGAGCGGCCAATGATGGGCTTTGAAACCCTCACCCTTTGCCCGATCGAACGACGGCTGATTGATACCAGACTGCTCACCCGGGATGAACTCCACTGGCTGGACACCTATCACGCACGGGTCTTGAAAGAAGTGGGTGATCATTTGGAAGGCGCTGAACTGGCGTGGCTGACCAGGGCCTGTGCCGCCTTCAGCTGATCACGGTTCGCAGCAGTACGACACATACAACACCGATACCTACCACAACGACAAGCGGCAACCGCATGAAAGCCGCACCAGCCGTGATCACGGCGGCGATGGTTTCGGCAATACCTGTCGTCAATATCGTAGGCGCAATGAGTGACACCAAAATTGCCGGCGGAAGTGCGTCAAGCGCCGCCTTCATCCGACCTCTTACCGTGACACCACGCATGAGGTAGAGCCCGCTCGCACGCGTTACAAAGGTCGCGAGCGCCACACCTATGATGGCGACGATGGTTGCCGTCACGATAGGTCACCCTCCCTGTAAAGCAGGGCGGCCACGACGACGCCGGCCAAGCCACCAATCACGATGTACCATGCGCCGGGTACGTAAAGTTTGGCCAGCGCCGCGCAAATCGCACTTGCGCCGAGAATTGCTCCTGTGCGCGATCCTTTCCAGAACCCTGCCAGAATTCCGATGAACAGGGCCGAAAATGCAAAGTCAAAACCCAACGCCGCGGGGTTCCCAAAGGTGCGGCCAACAATGGCACCCACAAGTGACGAAATGGTCCACGTGAGCCACATTGGTATCGCCAGGCCAAAGTAATAGCTCGCAGTCAAGGGCGTTTTAAGCGCACGGCGTTCGGAAAAAGCCCAGTTCTCATCCGCGAGCAGAAACGCCATCAGCGGATGCCAGCGCTTTTCAATTCCACCCGTGTGTCGTGAAAGGGAAGCGCCCATCAACACATGCCTGATGTTGACAATAAATGCGGTAAAAGTGAGCAGCACCCAGGGTGCGGGCTCCCGCCAGACCTCAAGCGCCACAAATTGTGCAGCACCCGCAAAGACCGTTGCACTCATGAACCACGATTCAAATGGCGAAAGTCCTTTGCTGGCAGCAAGGGTTCCCCACAGCATGCCAATGGGTGCCGCCGCTACGATGATCGGTAACACGTCAGTCACACCCTGTCTGAACTCCCGCGCAGAAAATGTCATGCAAAGGCCCGGGGTGGCGCGGTATGGATGCTACGCTTCACTGCCGATCAAGCTGAACCAGCCTGCCTCGTCAATTACTTTCACGCCGTGTTTCTCGGCATCTTTTAACTTGGAACCTGCACCGGGACCTGCAACCAGGAGATCAGTTTTCTTGGATACCGAGCCGGAGACCTTGGCGCCCAGGCGCTCCGCCATGGATTTTGCCTCCTCACGGGTCATCATTTCGAGCGCACCTGTAAAAACGACAGTCTTGCCTGAAACCGGCGATGATGCCTGAACCGCTGCAAGGGGTGCAGGCGTCACATGCTTCAATAGTTCATTCACCACATCAACATTGTGGGGTTCGGCAAAAAATTCAGTGATCGACTGGGCCACCACAGTGCCAATACCGTCATGGGCGTTCAGCTCGTCAAACGCTTCTGATCCTGGCAGTGCTGCGATCATTTGGTCCTTGAAGAGCGCGGCAGACCCGTAAGCCCGCGCCAGAACCCGCGCCGTGGTTTCGCCAACGTGCCGAATGCCAAGCGCAAATATGAAGCGGTCCAAACCGACGTTGCGCCGCTGATCGATGGCTTCAAACAGTTTCTTGACACTCGCCTCACCCCACCCCTCCTGGTTTTCAAGTTTCTTGAGGGCCCGTCCATTACGTGCGGCAAGGGTAAAAATATCCTGCGGCGATTGGATCAGCCCATCCCGGTAGAATTCTTCGATGATCTTGTCACCCAGCCCTTCGATGTCAAAAGCGTTGCGCGACGCAAAATGTTTCAGCCGCTCCACCCGCTGGGCCGGGCAAATCAAGCCTCCCGAACACCTGCGCACCACATCCTCCTCACGCGGCGCAGCACTGCCACAATACGGACAATGGTCAGGAAAAACGTAAGGCACAAACGAAGCCTGGCGCTTGTCCATGACAACGGACGTGATCTGCGGAATAACGTCACCGGCGCGTTGCACGACCACCGTGTCGCCAATGCGCAGGTCTTTGCGGGCAATTTCATCTTCATTGTGCAGCGTGGCATTGGCCACCACGACGCCACCTACGGTCACCGGACGCAGGCGTGCCACGGGCGTAAGCGCCCCAGTGCGCCCCACCTGAATATCAATGCCTTCAAGAACAGTGGTTGCCTGCTCCGCCGCAAACTTATGGGCAATGGCCCAGCGCGGACTGCGCGAAATAAACCCCAGTCGCTGCTGCCAGTCCAGGCGGTTTACCTTGTAGACCACACCATCAATATCATAACCCAGGTCCGCCCGACGTTCCTCAATGCCGTGATAGACTTCAAGAAGTTCCTTGGCCGAGCGGCAGATTTTCATCAGGGGGTTTACCGGAAAACCCAGTTTCTTGAACCACGCCACCACGTCAAATTGAGTGCTGCCACCCAACTCTGGCGCTTCTCCCCAGGCGTAGGCGAAAAAATGCAACGGTCGTGAAGCCGTTATGGTGGAATCGAGTTGTCGCAGGCTTCCCGCTGCGGCATTGCGCGGATTGGCAAACACCTTATCGCCAGCCTTACTCTGTTTCTCATTAAGTGCCGCGAAGTCCTTGTGCGACATATAGATTTCCCCCCGAACCTCCAAAATCCCCGGCGCAATTCCGGAGAGTTTTTTCGGCACATCGGCAATCGTCATCACATTGGCGGTCACATTTTCGCCTTCAGCCCCGTCACCCCGTGTGGCCGCCTGAACCAGTTTTCCCCCTTCGTAACGCAACGAAATTGACAGGCCATCGATCTTCGGTTCGGCCGTAACCTCGATCTCGGAGCCTTCAGGCAGATTCAGGAACCGCCGCACCCGGCCAAGGAACTCGCCGACATCTCCTTCTTCGAAAGCATTGGAGAGTGACAGCATCGGCACGCGGTGCGGAACCTTGCCAAACTTTTCCTGCGGTGCGGAGCCTACGGATTTTGATGGCGACTGGGCCAATACCAACTCCGGGAATTGCGCCTCAAGTGCCGCATTGCGCTTGCGCAACGCATCGTATTCCGCGTCCGTTATCGTCGGCTGATCTTCGCCGTGATAGCGCCTGTCATGCTCGGCGATTTCAGCGGCAAGTTTCTTCAATTCGGCCGCAGCCATGCGAGGCGTCAGTTCCGCCATGATCAGCCCCGGTTACTCAGCAATTGGTCGGCCTGGGCCCTAGCCTCATCGGTGACCTTGGCGCCAGAAAGCATACGGGCCACTTCCTCACGCCGGCTCTTGTCGGACAGCGATTGCACCCGGGTGACCATGCGGTGGCTGCCAATCTCTTCCATCTTGGAGATCAGCATGTGTTCCCCGGCCCGCGCCGCCACTTGCGGTGAATGTGTGACCGCCAGGACCTGCAATCCCTTTGCCATGCGCGCCAGGCGGCCGCCGATGGCATCTGCCACAGCTCCCCCAACACCTGTATCAATTTCATCGAAGATCAAGGTAGGTGCTGAACCCTTGGCGGCAAGGATGACCTTGAGCGCCAGCATAAATCGCGCCAGCTCTCCGCCCGAGGCAACTTTCATTAGCGGCGACAGCGGAGTACCGGGGTTGGCGGCCACCACAAATTCCACCCGGTCAATGCCTTGCGGTCCGGGCTTTCCACCATCACTCGTAATTTGCGTTTCAAACCGGGCTTTTTCCAGTTTCAGCGGCGGCAGTTCAGCCATTACGGCCTTGTCCAGTTTTCTGGCGACAGCCTTGCGCGCCACGCTCAAGGCGTCTGCCGCCAGGTCAAAGGCTTTCTCCGCTGCCAGCCTCTGGCCTTCCAATGTAGCGAGCCTTTGCCCGCCATCGCTCAACGCCAGCAAGTCGCTTTCAAATCGCGTCCGCATGGCGGCCAGACCATCCACCGTGCATTTGTGTTTGCGTGCGGCAGCCCGTAACGCGAATAACCGCTCTTCGGATTTTTCCAGTTCCGAAGGGTTAAACGAAAACGACCGTTGCGCATCGTTCAGGGCGCGGCCGGCTTCGTTCATTTCAATCAATACTTTATCAAGCGCCGAACAGGCTGCATCAAGTCGACCGCCTGCCGTATCACGCCGACGCTCCAGTTTGCGCAATGCCGCGTTCAGCCGCGCCTCTACACCATCGCCGGAGAGAACATTTTCAGCTTCGGCCAATGCTGCAGAATATTGTTCGGAATGCATCATCAACTGGCGGGCCTCGGCAAGCTTGGTCTCTTCGTCAACCTGTGGATCAAGTGCGCGAAGCTCTTCGGCGGCATGCTCAATGTAATCGCGCTCGGCCTCCGCCCGCGCCATGGCAGCGCGATGTTCCGTCAGTTCCTTGGCCACGTCGCTGAAAACCTGCCAAAGACCTGCGACTTCCGTTGCTTGAACTTCCAGTCCGCCGAATGCATCAACCAGCCGTCGGTGTGCTGCCACGTCAACCAGGGCACGGTCGGCGTGCTGGCCATGGATTTCAGCAAGGCTGCCAGCTATCTGGCGGAGCAGGTTAAGACTGACGGGTTGGTCGTTTATGGTGGCGCGGCTCGGTCCATCGGCATTCTGGATGCGCCGGATGACCAGCTCGCCATTCGTTTCAATGCCCTGCTCTTCCAATACTGCAAGGGCAGAGTGGCCCTTCGGCAAAGCAAAGGCTGCCGACACCACGCCCTTTGCTGCCCCATGGCGAACCAATGAGGAATCACCCCGGCCGCCCAGTGCCAGCCCAAGCGCATCCAGCAAGATGGATTTCCCAGCGCCGGTCTCACCCGTCAAAACAGTCAATCCCGGCTCAAGCGAGATATCCAGTTTCTCAATCAGAACGATGTCGCGAATGGAAAGTGCGGTCAGCATGGCGCGGATTATAGCTGAGTCTTTTGCCAGATTGCGAGGGGTTTAACCCCTGAAAAGTCGGCTGATCCATGAGCCCTGGTTTTCAACGGGTTGCTCCCCGTTGGAGGACACAATGGTGTAGGCATCCTTGTACCACTGGCTATTGGGAAAGTTCTGTCCCAGGACTGCCGCAGCCGTCTGGGCCTCTGAAGTCACACCTAAAGCCATATAGCTTTCAGCCAATCGGTAAAGTGCTTCCGGCGTTTGGCTTGTGGTTTGATAGTCGGTCACGACCTTCTTGAAGCGGTTGATGCTGGCAAGATAGGAACCCTTCTTCAAATAATAGCGCCCCACTTCCATTTCCTTGGCGGCCAAATGGTCCTTGGCAAGCAGGCTCTTCTTGCTGGCATCTGCTGCATACTGTGAATCCGGAAAACGCTTGCTCACCTCATCCAGCGCATCAAGGGCCTTTTGCGTGGCCGACTGGTCCCGCCGCACATCGCTGATTTGCTCATATTGCGAAATGGCTGCCAGGTAGTACGCATAGGACGAATCCCGGTGCCCGGGGTGCAGTGTAATGAAGCGGTTGGCAGCGTTGATGGCATCGTCATAGGCATTGTTCTGGTAATAGGCGAAGGCCTGCATGAGAAGCGCTTTCGTGGCCCATTTTGAATAGGGATGCTGTCGCTCAACTTCGGCAAAACTTTTGGCTGCCGACTTGTAGGAGCCTGCCTTCAACTTTTCGAGGCCGGAATTGTAAAGGGCCGCTACCGGGTCTTCCTGCCCTGGCCCGCCACCTTCCGGGCTCAGTGCTCCGCCGGAAGTCGATTTTGATTTACCACCCAACAAGTCCCTGAAAAAGCCCGCCGAGGCCTGGCTGTCGAACATCGCCAAAATGCTCAACACAACCACGAGCCGCGCCACACATGTGCGCAATAACAAAAACCATCTCTGTGGGGCGTAGTTCAAGTTGATCAGTCCTGCTTCAGTGTCGCTTCACCATACTAGACCATTGGGGCCAATACGTGAAGCGCATAGCCTTAGAAGCACGAAACCCGGCGGAAATGTGACCACCGGGTTCAGCATTAAGGTTAGTTGTTAATCAGTTGGATTGGCGGCGCAGGAAAGCCGGGATCGTCAGCTGATCATCATCAAGGGCAGGGTCAATATAGTGCTGCGGCTCAGGTTGGGCCGGCCGCTGCTGCTTTTGCATTTTGGGTTCTGATCGAACTGCCATCACTGGTTCCCGGGCCGTGGGTGCTGGATCATCGCGGCGTCCCAAACCAACATTTGCGAGGCGTTCAAACAGGCCCTTTTTCTTGCGGGCTGCATGTTCGGCAATATGCTCAATGCGATTTTGCTGGGCTGCTATCTGCTTTTGCGCAATGGGTGGAAAATCTTCAATGGGAGGAATGCGCTGGCTGCGCTGTTGCGCCACCATCGGCTCCTGCTCTTCAAACTGCTCTTCGGCCGGAGGTGCCGACTTCGGGGCGATTGTGGTCTGAACCCGTTGCACCATTGGTGCTGGTGTTACCGCCCTGGGGATGGCAGATTGTGGCTTGCCCGTATAACCCATGACAGTCTTTGGCGCATCGGGAATGGCTGCTTCGCTATCCGATGCATGTTCACCGCTGAGCGCTTCCTGTGCAAGCCCTGTGGCAACAACGGACACTCGCATCGTGCCTTCAAGCGAATCATCAAACGTGGCGCCAAGAATGATATTGGCTTCAGGATCAACTTCTTCACGAATACGGGTTGCCGCTTCGTCAACTTCGTAGAGTGTGAGATCCGGTCCACCGGAGATTGAAATCAACAACCCGCGTGCGCCGCGCATTGAAACATCATCAAGCAACGGATTTGAAATGGCGGCCTCGGCAGCCTCGATGGCGCGTTTTTCGCCCGTGGCCTCGCCAGTGCCCATCATGGCACGGCCCATCTCGCTCATGATGGCGCGAACGTCAGCAAAGTCGAGGTTGATCAGGCCTTCCTTGGTCATCAATTCGGTAATGGAGGCAACGCCGGAATAGAGTACCTGGTCAGCCATGGCGAACGCCGCGGCAAAGGTGGTCTTTTCATTGGCCACGCGGAAAAGGTTCTGGTTGGGAATGACGATGAGTGTATCAACATATTTCGAAAGCTCTTCGATGCCGCGCTCAGCTGTCTGCTGGCGACGAATGCCTTCAAAATGGAAAGGTTTCGTCACCACACCAACCGTTAAAATGCCCTGCTCTTTTGCGGCGCGCGCAATGACAGGCGCTGCACCCGTGCCCGTGCCACCGCCCATGCCCGCCGTAATAAACGCCATGTGGGCGCCCGCGAGATAATCAAGAATTTCTGGAAGCGCTTCCTCGGCGGCGGCAGCACCTATCTGCGGTTGCGACCCGGCGCCCAGCCCCTGCGTAAGGGCTGTGCCCATCTGCACCCGCCGTGTGGCCGAGTTCTGCAACAGCGCCTGCGCGTCAGTATTTGCAACGACGAACTCAACACCCTCAAGGCGACTTTCAATCATGTTATTGACGGCGTTGCCGCCAGCGCCTCCCACCCCAAAGACAGTGATGCGGGGTTTGAGTTCAGAAAGATTAGGAATATTCAGATTGATTGTCATGACAGCTTCCGGAAATGTTTTTCCCTGCCGTCATCTTTCTTACTCAAAGAATAACAAATGGTTAACGCCCGCTAACCAAGTCTCTCAATATTGCTTAAAATATGCGTCAAACTGATTCAAATGGGTGGGAAACCGTTAAATTTGCGTCTCCAATGAAATCAGCATTTATTTTTGCCATCAGAAGCTGTCCGCAATCCAGCGGCCAACGCGCCTGACGTAGCCCTGTTGGGCCTGGGCCAGGCTTTTTGCGGCCTGGGCGGGAAGGACGTAATGCTTGTCGGGCTTCAATCCATAGGCCAGAAGGCCAACAGCCACGGCAAATCCGGGATTGCGGCCGGCATCGGGCATTCCCGATACCGGCTTGGGTGTGCCCGGACGAACCTGCCGGTCCAGCCAGAGACCTGCGACCTCGCAAACCCCGGTCAATTGGCTGGCGCCTCCCGAAAGCACCACCCGATGCCCGCCCAAATGGGCCACCGGACACTGGTTCAGACGATCGGCCACAAGTTCAAATATTTCATCGATGCGCGGCCGGACGATACTCGTCAGCATGGCGCGCGGAACCTTTTGAACCGTATCGACCCCGCGTTCACCCAGGAGAGGAACCGAGAGCATTTCCAGCTCGTCGGTGCTCGTTGCAAGGGCACTGCCCCATAGGGTCTTCATCCGCTCTGCATGGGCAATTGTTGTTGAAAGCCCGCGCGCAATATCATTGGTCACATGCATCCCGCCAACTGGAATGCTGTCTGCAAACACGAGTCTTCCCTCATGGAAAATGGAAATGCCGGTTGTGGCCCCACCCATTTCAATCAGAATAGTGCCAAGCACCATTTCATCTTCCGCCAG
>JANMKJ010000448.1:0-2974 GCA_031371945.1 Rhodobiaceae bacterium | reverse complement strand
CGTGGCCGTGGCTGGTATAGGGATCAAGTGCGACGTCGCAAAGTATGCCGAGCTCAGGTATCTCCGCCTTGACGGCCCGAACCGCAGTACACACCAGATTATTGGCATTGAGGGCTTCTCTGCCGTCGTCCGTGCGCAGTTCCTGCCTGGTGTTAGGAAAGAGAGCAATGACCGGAATTCCAAGCTTTGCTGCTTCTTCCGCCTTGCGGACCACCAGATCCACTGAATAACGCTCAACACCCGGCATGGACGCCACGGCCACCCGCTCATTCTGGCCATCTATCACGAAGATCGGCCAAATCAGGTCGGCAGCGCTCAGGGTGTTTTCAGACACAAGCCGCCGCGACCAGGCAGACTTTCGGTTGCGGCGCATGCGGATAGCAGGGAATTTGGCGTGGGTAGGGTGTGACATTGGCTCTGTTTAAGCTGTCTCCCGGCGGAATTGAAGTGCCCGCCACAAGATAAATTTGCCAGCTAATTTGTGGCAATTTGCAAGCTGTCGTTAATTAAACCAGTATTGTTTCGATCAAGTTTTAAACTCATTAACGCGTTTTTGTTAAGTGTGAGCTGTTCGAGATATCACCGTTTCCGGAGCCCCCATGTCAAAATTCTCGCATTTGGTCATTTCCATACCGCTGCTGATAACTTCACTAGTGGGGGTAACCCAAAAACCAGCCTTTGCCGAAACCGTTGGCATTGAGCGGGCTCTGGAACTCCTCGCCAAGTCGACCGTCGTTGATGCCCGGTGCCACATACTTTCTGCTGCAGAGCGGGATGAACTGTCGCGATATGTCTCACGCGCCGAGGTGTCGGCAGCGGAGAAAACCACTCTCGAAGTTACGAGGTCCTCGCTTGCCTCCGGCAGGAAAGAGGGGCAGGCCACGGCCTGTGGCAGCCTTGCCAGCGCCGATGTCAGGGATACGCTACGTGCTGCCCGGGAAGCCATTAAGTCATTGTCCAAAAACGGAAAAAGATGGGCTGAAACTCCAGCCGACGCGCAACCCGCGACTAAAGGCAAGCTGTCAAATTACGCCCGCATAACCGAGGCCTATTTCCTCGAGCGCCGCTGCACCTATCTGTCCGATCGCCAGATATCGTCTTTTTACAAGGCTGTCGTGAAAAACCACCGCGATGCCATGGCGCAATTTGGCAGGTCCGCCGTGTTCCAGGCCCGTAAAACGGCCGAAATCCGCGCCGATGGGCAAAAATGCAACGCTACAGGAAGAGCCCGTGTGAACGCCAGTTTCGCCGAAATTGCCAGCCGTTAGTCGCGGTTAACCGCGATTGCCAACCCATCTGCCAAGGATACTTTTTTAACGATGTTGAGTCGCCTTTGATTAACATAGGAAAAGAAGACTCCATAAACTGTCTTTTAAAAAGCAGCAAACTATCGAAAATATAAGGATAAATTTACCGAGCCTGTTCAGTTCGCCTTAAAGACCGCTGCGTATTCTTGGGTACATCAGAGGAACGGACATAGAAGCCGTCCTTACAATTCTTAGGGAATAGGTGGACAACATGAATACGCAAGTTATTGGGGCAGCACGTGTTGCGGAAGCAGCACCGGCTCGTCAGGAAATTAAATACCGCTATTTGGAAGCACTCACACTAATTGAGCGTTTGCACCGCCGTTTGCTCGACGTCATTAAGGATGACTTTGAGCGTTCCGGCGAACCTGAAGTAAATCCAGTGCAGGCATTGCTCCTGTTCAACATTGCCGATTCGGAGCTGACTGCAGGCGAGTTGAAAACCCGCGGCCACTATCAGGGTTCGAACGTATCTTACAACCTGAAGAAACTCGTTGAGTCGGGATACGTCAACCATGAGCGTTCAAACGCTGACAAGCGTTCCGTGCGGGTGAAATTGACGCCCAAGGGCCAGGCCATCCGTGATCGGGTGGACATGCTCTACAATCGTCAATTGCAGGCAGTTGAAGAGGTCGTTGGCCTCTCGATTGATGAGTTTGACCGTCTGAACAAGGCATTGACCCGCCTTGAACGTTTCTGGACCGATCAAATCCTCTATCGTCTCTAAAACAAACAACATTTCGCAAGACCTTGTGGCCAAAAAGCCGCAGGGTCTTTTTTTGTTTGAATTCCGCTTACTAAGGGTTTGCTGACCCGAATCTTGCCTGATTTGGCGGGCTTATGCGGCGCTGGGACCGATGCAGAGTATTTTGACGAGTCGCATGCGGGCTGGTAGACAGGGTGAAACAACAAGCGACCGTCTTGGGTTTCAGCTAGGCGGACAATGCAGGCAATGAGGCGATGATGTTCTTAAAATTTGGATCGGCGCGCAAGTCACTCGTGATTTCGCTGGCGGTGATGATTGGTCTTTCCATTCCGATTGCGCAATTCGCGCGAGCCGGAATGTCAGATGACGAACAACGGGCGCTTTTTGCAAAGAGGCATGGCCTGCAGCCAAACGCGGCAACGCAGCAGTTCAGCACCAACGATGGCCATGGACCAGCGCCGCAGGGCAAGGCCACGACCGAAACCGAAGTTTTTACGACGCAAACAGTTGAACCGATGCTGTCATTGAATGGGCCTTCGGCGATGCAAGCGGCAGAAAGCCGTTACGCACAGATTGTCAGCAATGGTGGCTGGCCGAGTGTACCAAAGGGTGCCTATAAAAAGGGTGGCTCGAACAAGGGCATCGCAGCGTTAAACCAACGCCTGTACATCGAAGGCTATTTGCGCCCCGAGGCTGCACAAGGTGAATTCGCTGCGATTTACACGACAGCCACACAAGATGCGGTAACCAGGTTCCAGCGTAACAACGGATTGGCCGCAACGGGTGCGGTGGATGGCGCTACGCTTCAGGCCCTCAACGTGTCCGCCAGTGATCGGTTGTCCACCATTCGGGCCAACATTCCGCGCTTTGCTGAATACTCCAAGGATTTGGGTGACCGCTACATCGTTGTGAACGTGCCCGCCCAGCAAATTGAAGCGGTGGAAGGCAACCGCGTTTATTC
>JANMKJ010000381.1:0-1755 GCA_031371945.1 Rhodobiaceae bacterium | reverse complement strand
ACTCGGCCGCGACAACACCTTCGTCGTGCATGTCTCCCTGCTGCCCTATATCGGTCCGTCAGGAGAACTGAAAACCAAACCCACCCAGCATTCCGTGAAAGAATTGCGCTCCATCGGTATTCAGCCCGACATCCTTCTCTGCCGAGCCGACAGGGAGATTCCTGAAAATGAACGGCGCAAGATTGGACTGTTCTGTAACGTACGTCCTTCGGCCGTGATCCAGGCGCTTGATGTGAAGAGCATTTACGATGTGCCGCGCGCCTACCACGCCGAGGGTTTGGACAAGGAAGTTTTGGAAGCTTTTGGCATTACCAACGCAAAAGCCCCAGATCTCACCAAATGGGAAGCCATCATGCGGCGTGTTACCCAGCCCGAAGGCGAGGTAAAGATTGCTGTGGTTGGCAAGTACACAGGACTTCTGGACGCTTACAAATCCCTGAACGAAGCGCTGGTGCATGGCGGCATCGCCAACAATGTTAAGGTGCGCGTTGAGTGGATCGAGTCTGAGGTTTTTGAGAATGAGGATCCGGCACCTTACCTTGAGGGAGTGGATGGCATCCTCGTTCCCGGTGGTTTTGGTGAGCGCGGCGCGGAAGGCAAGATCCGGGCGGCAACCTTTGCCCGCACCCGCGGTGTACCCTATTTTGGCATCTGTTTCGGCATGCAGATGGCCTGCATTGAAGCAGCGCGAAATCTGTGTGGCATTGCGACTGCCAGTTCGACAGAATTTGGCCCCACTGATCAGCCAATCGTGGGCGAAATGACAGAATGGATGAAGGGCAACGAGTTGGAACTGCGCAAAGCCGGGGGTGACCTTGGCGGAACAATGCGGCTTGGTGCCTATGACTCTGATCTCAAAAAAGGTAGCAAGATTGCCGGCATCTATGGGGGTACCCATATCTCGGAGCGCCACCGCCATCGTTATGAGGTGAACACCGGTTACCGCGCACAATTGGAAAAGGCCGGCATGCTGTTCTCGGGCATGTCGCCAGATGGGCTGCTGCCGGAAACCATCGAATACCCGAACCACCCCTGGTTCATTGGCGTGCAGTACCATCCGGAATTGAAATCAAAGCCCTTCGAGCCGCATCCGCTGTTCGCTTCCTTTATTGAAGCGGCAGTGGAGCAAAGCCGCCTGGTCTAGCCATGGCAAAAGCGCCCCAGCATGTGAAAATCTGGTGCGTTGCAATTCTGGGGCTGTGGCTCCTTGCGAGCGGTGCCTGGGCATTCGATGAAGCGGTCATTGGCCAGGCGGAACGGGCAGCCCTGGCATTTCGGGCCGACCTGCAAAAGATCGAGACCGAGCTGGGCTCACCTATCGTCAATGACCAGCAACTCATCGCGCAGCGTGACAGCCTCGAAGATATCCGCAGCAAAGCCCTAACCCAGGCGGGATTGCTGGACAGCTCCATCAAGGAAATGGCTGAACAGGTTGCCAAGCTTGGTCCGGCACCGGCCGAAGGCCAGACCGAAGCCCCCGAAATCGAGGCCCAACGTAAAATACTGAATGACACTTTCAACCGGCTGCAAGGGGCGCGAACCCAACTGGAGCTGGTGGCAGTTGAAGCCGAACAGCAGACGGGTCGGGCGTCTTCCATCCAACGTGACCAATTCTTTCAAAAGATTTTCGAACCCAACCGCTCGGTCCTGAACCCTTATATCTGGGCCGATGCAGCCCTTGGCGTGCAGATTTTCTACCAGCGCGTGAGTGCACTGATGAACAACTGGTGGAACGATATTCATCGCACCGTCAGT
>JANMKJ010000377.1:0-12117 GCA_031371945.1 Rhodobiaceae bacterium | reverse complement strand
CCTGACGTTGCAGCCAGACGGCCAGAACTATGAGGCCAGCCTTGACCACAAGCGCTGCAGCGTCCGGCACACCATTGGCCAACAGCGTATAGCGCACAAGTTGAATGATGAGGGCACCAAGCAGGGTACCGATAATCGTTGCCCGTCCGCCGCTCAGCAGCGTGCCCCCCACGGCCACGGCCGCAATGGCGTCCAATTCCATGCCAAGTCCGATGAGGTTGGCATCAGCCGCAGAATTCATGGCGATCACGATGAGGCCCGCAATGGCACTGCAAAACCCCGACACGGTGTAGACGATGAGTTTAACGCGCTTTACCGAAATGCCCGACAGCCGGGCGGCTGCTTCATTGCCGCCCACCGCCAGCAGCTGCCTGCCAAAAACCGTGCGGCGCAATACGAATGCAGCCACGACGACGACGACGACCATGATCCACACCTGGAATGGCACGCCCATGACCCGGCCGATGGCGATGGCCTGGAATTCCGGCACCTTGAAGACCTGCAAATCGCCATTGGTGGACACTTGGGCGATGCCGCGTCCGGCGATGAACAATACAAGTGTTGCGATAATGGGCTGAATGCTGAACCGGTTGATCAGCCAGCCATTGAAAAGTCCGAAAAAGCTGGTGATGATGATGGGAAAAATAATGCCGAGTGCTATGCCCACATAGATGTTTGGCACGGGAAACAACTGCCCGGTAAAGAACATGGGCGACATGGCACCAGCGATGGCCATGAGGGCACCCACTGACAAATCGATCCCGCCCGTGGCGATGACCAGGGTCATGCCTACGCCCACGATGACAATCGTGCAGACCTGCGTGAGATTGACCGAGAGGGTTTGCATGGTCGCGAAATGCGGCGTGATGGCAAAATTGAGAAGGATGAGAAGTACAAGTGCAATAAAAACGCCATAACGGCGGAAAATCTGGGACGTGTCAGTCATGCGGCACCATGGGCCATGGCCTGCATCACGGCCTGCTCGGAAATTGCGGACTTTTCCATCTCGGCCACCATCTTGCCATCCCGCAGGACGAACACGCGGTCGGCACCTTCAACGATTTCCTCAAGTTCGGAAGAAATCATCAACACGCCCAATCCCTCATCGGCAAAGCGGCGGATAAGGCTCTGGATTTCACCCTTGGCGCCCACGTCAATGCCACGCGTTGGTTCATCGAGGATCAACAGCTTGGGGTTCATGCACAGCCAGCGGGCGAGCAATACCTTCTGTTGATTGCCACCCGAGAGCTCACGGATCTTCTGGTTCGGCCCGGAGCACTTGATGCCAATCTCCTTGATGAAGCGCAGAACAACTTCGCGTTGCTTGGCCTCGTCAATCATCCCCATGCGGGTGAGCGCTGGCATGAGAGCCAGCGTCAAGTTATCGGCAACTGACATGTCAGGCACGATGCCCTGGGTCTTGCGGTCCTCGGAGCAATAACCCATGCCAGCAGCTATGGCCTGGGCAGGTGTCTTGAAGTCGCTGTCCTTGCCGCCAAAACGCACGTGCCCCTTCGACTTGGGGTCGGCGGCAAAAACTGCGCGGGCGGTCTCGGTGCGACCCGAACCCAGCAACCCGGCCAGGCCAACGATTTCACCTTTGCGGATATCAAAGCTGGCGTCGGATACCCGGTGCCCCACGGCCAGGGACTTTGCCTCGAGCAGTTCACCGCCAATGTCATGGTGGCCCTCACTGAAGGCTGTCGCACCCCTGGCGCGCACATCGGCCAGGTCACGGCCCAGCATTGATGCCACGAGTTGCAGCTTGGAAATATCCGCCATGTTGACGACACTGACGGTGCGGCCGTCGCGCATGATGGTCACGCGGTCGCACACCTCATAGAGCTCATCAAGCTTGTGGGTGACAAATATCACGGCCACGCCCTCCGCCTTCAACTGGCGGATGGTTTTGAGAAGGACCGCCACTTCGGCTTCGTCCAGCGAAGACGTGGGCTCATCCATGATGACCAGCTTGGCATCGAAGGAAACCGCCCGGGCAATGGCCACCATCTGTTGAATGGCAGTGGAAAAACGCTCCAGGGGCTGCGTCACATCAACGTCAACATTGAAACGGGCGAGCAAAATCCTCGCACCTTCGTTCATCTTTTTCCAGTCGAGCAGCCCGGCAAACCGCTTGATTTCGCGACCGAGGTAAATATTCTCGGCAACACTGCGATAGCCGATGAGATTGATCTCCTGGAAAATCGTGCTCACGCCCGCGCGTTGGGCCTGTTGCGGCGAACTTGCCGTCCACGGCTTGCCATCGAATACAATGGTGCCGCCGTCATGCAGGAACGCACCGTTTAAAACCTTTATCATTGTGGATTTGCCGGCACCGTTCTGGCCAACAAGGGCCATGACTTCGGCGGGCATGACCACGAGGTCAGCTGCCGCGAGTGCCTTTACATGGCCAAACGACTTGTCGATGGCCCGCATGGCCAGGAGTGGTTGAATTTCCGTCATACTGTATGAGACACAGAACGTGGCGCCCAATGCAAGAATTGTTTCTGTCTAATTCGTCCAAACGGCAGCACGATGGGGTGCTGCCGTTCGGCTTGTCAAGATAACGGCGTTCTATCCGTTAGTAGGCTTCTGGCATGTAGGCCGCAGCATTGTCCTTGGTGAACACACGGTCAGTGTTCACAAGGCGTGGCTCAATCGCCTCGCCGTTGCCGTATTTGACGATAGCGTCAAAGGCCGCAGGACCGAACTTTGGATTACATTCAACAACGACAACAACCTTGCCATCGAGGAGGGCCTGGGTTGCATCCTTGGTGCCGTCGATCGAGGCAATGATCAGATCCTTGCCCGGTACCTTACCTGCGGCTTCCATGGCGGCAATGGCACCCATCGTCATCTCGTCGTTGTGAGAATAGAGAGCGGTTGCTTCTGGATGGGCCTGGTAGAGTGTTTCAAAGACCTGGCGGCCCTTGTCACGCGCAAAATCGCCCGACTGCGAGGCAATGATCTGCATGTCTGGGTGATCCTTGATGTAGGTTGCAAAACCGGCCATGCGGTCATTGGCAGGCGAAGAACCGGTGGTTCCCTGCAATTCAATGATCTTGGCCTTGCCACCGACTGCAGTGGTCAAGGCTTCGGCGGCCTGCATGCCTTCCTTGGTGAAGTCCGAACCAATGAACGCCACATAGTCTTCGCCACCCTTGGCGAGCGACTGGTCAACGTTACGGTCGATTAGGAACATTGGAATGCCGGCTTTCTTGGCTTCCATAACGGCTGGAATAAGTGGCTTTTCCTCACGAGGTGCCAACAGGATAACATCCACCTTCTGGGCGATCATTGAGCGCACATCGGCCACCTGCTTTGCAGCAGAGCCTGCGGCATCGGTATAAACCAGCTGCCAGCCACGCTTTGCAGCTTCATCCTGCATGCTCTTGGTTTGTGCCAGGCGCCAAGGATTGTTGCTTTCGGTCTGGGCAAAGCCAACCTTGTAGGTATCTTTCTTTTCGAGCTTTGCCATTGCTGCGTAGGCAGGACGAATGCCAACGAATACGGCACCACCGAGCAACATTAACGACTCGCGGCGTGAAATCTTCTTCATATAATTACTCCCTTAATTTATGGACGCGCGTTGATTTTACTTCTCGCGTTCAATGTACGCTAATCACTGATGCAAGCGGCAGTCAAACATATTATATGATAAATGCTGGAGGAGTGGTCGTTAATTGCAGTGCAATATAAACTGCTGCACCGCACGCAAGACAATTGACAATCGCAACCCGTGATCGTCCCCTCTCTCGTCGATATTTTTTCCAGGGCTTGCAGGGTTATGGTGAAAAATTAAGCGTCCATATAATTTGAGGCAGAGGCTCTGGCGCTATACGTTCGTTGTCACACTTTCCTTTGGCAGGATCTGGCGGGAAGACCTGTCTGTCAGTGCGTAGATCCCCACCCCGGCAATGACCATGGTTGAGCCCAAGGCGTCCGCCAGTGTGAATGGCTCACCCAGAATCATCACAGCCAGCGAAATCGTGATGAGCGGTGAAATTGTTGCAATCATCGACGTCGACTGCGGGCTGATGCGGGACAACCCGGCATTGACCAAAAATGACGGCAGCACGGTTGCAAAAAACGCAGTTCCGGCTGACAACCAAAAAAATCGTGGCGACGAGGAAAAGTCGAAGCTCTGGCTGGTGATGATGTAGTGGGCAATACAGGCAAACGCTGAGCCTGAAAGTGCAATGGATGTGAACATCGTGCTGCCCATCACCGTGATGAATCGCTTGGCGAGCAGCTGGTAGATTGCAAAAGTCAGGGCACAGCCAAGCACCAGTGCGGTGCCAATGATGGTGGCCGTGCCTCCGGTTGGCAGATCGCTCAGGAAAACCACGACGAGGCCCATGTAGGTTATGGCTGCGGCTAACACGCTAAGCCATGTCAGCCGGGCACCAAAAAACATCCAACCCAGGAACATGACGAAAATGGGATAGGTGAACAGCACCAGCCGCTCCAGTTGGGCGGTGATGTAAACCAGGCCCTCAAAGTCCAGCAGGGATGAGATGTAGTAGCCGATAAATCCGGTAAACAGGGCGCGGATGGTGAGGCCCCATCCGGGCAAGGGCCTGCCACCGCGGCGCGATTGATAAACGGCGTAGAGCCCAACGCCTACAAAGAATGGCAGCGAAACGGCCATCCGAAGGGCAAGCATCAACGCCGCGTTGGCCTGCTCCATATAGGCCAGCTTGATGAAAATGGCCTTGGTGGAAAACAGGGCGGCACCTGCGCCTGCATAGAGATAGCCACTGAGTACCCGGTGCTTTTCCATGCCATGCTCATACAGGGGCGGCCTGTACTTGTGCAAATCTTTGGCTAACATGCCTGTCATGCGGCAATGAGGAGATAAGATGACTGCCCTGCACTACCGTTCCGCCCTCGACCTTGCCCGACTGCTTCGCGCCCGCAAGATTTCAGCCAAGGAATTGCTGGAAAGTTGCCTGGATCAATATGCCCTGCATAATCATGGGCTCAACGCCGTCGTCGTGACCGTCCTGGACCGGGCCAGAAGGGCTGCCCTTGCGTCAGACAAGCGCCTGAAAAAAGGCACACCCCTCGGTCCCTTCGACGGCATTCCGATGACGGCAAAGGAATCATTCGACTGGACGGGAACTCCATCGACATGGGGCGCACCTGCCAATCGTGAAAACATCGCAACCAAGGATGCCACCGCGATCACGCGGCTCACCCAGGCCGGCGCGGTGATGTACGGCAAGACCAACGTGCCGTTCATGCTGGCGGATTGGCAAAGCTTCAACGACGTTTATGGGACCACGAACAACCCATGGGATATCACCCGGGCACCCGGCGGGTCGTCGGGTGGTTCGGCGGTGGCCCTGGCGACCGGCATGAGCGCATTGGAAATCGGGTCTGACATCGGTGCATCGCTGCGCAACCCCGCCCATTACTGTGGTGTTTACGCCCACAAGCCAACCTATGGCGTGGTGCCCTATGGCGGTCATTTGCTGAACAATGTGGAGCCCAGTGACATCAGCGTGGCAGGCCCCATGGCACGGTCGGCGCGCGACCTTACGGCGATGCTGAAGATACTGGCGGGATCCGAAGGCGTGGCTGCCCGGGGGCTTGACTATCACCTGCCCGACTTGCGGCAGAAGTCGTTCAAGCAGTTCCGCGTGGCCGTCATGGTCAATGATGAGCAAAGCGAAGTTGACCAGCCGGTGCAGGAACTGATCATCAAGCTCGGCCAATTCCTGAACAAAAAGGTCAAGAAGATTTCCTATGAGGCGCGACCCGCGTTTTCGAGTGCCGAGGCCATGGACGTGTTTATCGCCCTGCTCCGCTCCGCCACCAGCCGCCGCCAAACGGAAGCGGACTTTGCCAAGAACAAGCGCATCGTTGCCAGCTTTGCGCGCGATGATGAGAGCTACTTTGCCAAGATGACGCGGGCCTATGTCATGTCGCACCGCACCTGGCTCATGGCCAATGAACGCCGCCACCAGATGCGGCTGGTATGGGACCAGTTCTTTGATGATTGGGACGTTCTGATCTGTCCCGCAGCCGCATCCGCCGCGTTTCCGCATGATCAGGTGGGAGACAGGCATGAGCGCACGATTGAAGTGAACGGCAAACAGGTTCCCACCACGGACCAGTTGTTCTGGGCGGGCTATTCCGGTTGCTTCTATTTGCCGTCAACGGTAGCACCACTGGGCTTGACCCCGCAGGGTTTGCCATCGGGGGTTCAGATCATCACGCGGCAATACGGCGACTATACATCCCTGCGCTTTGCCGAATTGCTGGAAAAGGAATACGCGGGGTTCGTGCCACCTCCGGGATACTGACCTGATGTTCAGGCGTGCAACCCTTGCCGATGTAACAACTGTCCGCAACCTGACGCGGCTGGCCTATGCCAAGTGGGTACCGCTGATCGGTCGCGAACCCTTGCCGATGACGGCCGATTTTGAACGGGCGGTTACGGAGCACATCATAGATTTGCTGATGACCGGGACGGATGTGGTGGGTCTTGTTGAAGTCATTCCCCACGAACAGTACCTGCTCATCGAAAACCTTGCCGTGGGTCCCAACCACCAGGGCAAGGGACTTGGTGATTTGCTGCTGAAGCGTGCGGAGGCCGTTGCCAGGTCGCTCAACCTTGATGAAGTACGGCTCTATACCAACGCAGCCTTCGCCTCCAATATTGTGTTCTATGCCAAGCGGGGTTTCAGTGAATTCGCGCGCGAACCCATGGCTACCGGCGGCAGCATCGTACATATGAAGAAGTTGCTCCCCAACCCTTGAAGCTTGGTCAGGTGCCTACCAGCCGTGCGGGAACATCGGTGTCCTTGGTCCAGCTCCACACCGCCAGCATCGGGTGGTCAGCTGTCTTGGTGGCGTGGATTTCGTGGGGTGCGTGAAAAATTATGTCGCCCGCAGATTTCGGCTTGAAGCCGCCATCTCCCTGTTTCCATTCAGTCGCGGCAGTCAACGGCCAATAGAGTTCAGGGGCCGGATGGTAATGGTCCCTGTAGTGGCGGTGAGGTCCCAGCATGAGGAGGCCTAAAATGAAATCATCGCCCTTGAAGAACCCCTTGGGGCCAACGATTTCGCACCAGCCATAGTTCTGCGAAAAACCCTCACCCAGTAGCTCATCGGTATAGCTTGTCGATTGGCACCAATTCAGGTGCCCATCAAGGGTGGCCATGGCTGCGGCGATATCGGACTCCAGCACCATGGTTTCGGCGATGGCCTGGGGAAAGTAACGGGTGACAGCGAGCTGGCGCGGTCGGGGAGTCACAAAGCTTGACCGTGTCAATTCCTGTTCACTCAGGCGGTCCAACACCAGATCTACGGCCTCGCCGCCTTTGGCGTGGAGCCCGCGGGCAATTGCCCCTATCAGCCAGCGTACATCATTATAGAGTTCTTCGCTCATGCCC
Source organism: Rhodobiaceae bacterium (assembly GCA_031371945.1). Classification (GTDB taxonomy): domain Bacteria; phylum Pseudomonadota; class Alphaproteobacteria; order Rhizobiales; family Aestuariivirgaceae; genus Aestuariivirga. Next base: position 4,714 of record JANMKJ010000377.1, on the reverse strand, counting down.
AGCCAATACGGCGTGAACTCATCGAAATCAAGTTTAAGCACGGCAAACTGCTCTCTAAGTTAATGACGCTGGCACAATCAGGAAACGCCAGGCCCGGTAATTTCCTTCAGCAGCTTGCGGTAGATCGCCTCGCCATAGGCGGTGTAGTTATCGGCAGGGATGACGAAGTGACCTTGGCCGCCCACCACCTGGTTTTGGAAATAAACATCAAGGGTCGGCCACTCATTGAGAATGACAAGTCCGTTGATGGTGATACCCCGGGCCACCAGCCTGTCGCGGGCACTTGCCACCGGAACGCCAATGTTGTTTCGCCCATCGGATGAAACATCCACAACCTGGCGCTGGCTTTTCGGTGCGGTCGTGAACAAGGCTTCAGCATAAAGCAAGGCGCTGGAAATGGACGTGCCCCCTTCGGCAAGATCGCGCCGTATTGCGGTCAGCCTGTCGCCAAGACTTTCTATTTCTGCATCCGTTGAAACCGTTGTCCACGGAACCACGACGACCTGACTCTTTGCGTCCGACCATTCCACGACACTTACCGCAATACGCTGCAGGTTGCCCTGCTGAATAGCGGCCTTCACTTCAGCGCGCTTGAATGCGGCACCCAAGCCCTGCACTTGCTGGGCAAACTCATTGGCATCGACGCTGAACGAACAGTCGACAGCAAGGACAAGGGCAAGATCCACCTCATCCCCTTCCGCATGGGTACGAATGTCGGAAAAAGCCAGAGCCAGGGTGAAAACAACTCCGGCCCCCACGCGCAATGTCCAGTGTCTGGCGCGGGGCATGGGCTGCAAAACTCCTGTCAGTGGTGCAATTCGATGTAATCCAACGCGCGGCAATCCTTGAGGGACCAGCCCACGTTGACCGATTTGCCTTGGACAATGCCATCGTTACGGGATTTGTTGGGCACCTTCACAATAAAATTATCGTGACCCGCAACTTCGAGCCGGGCGCGGATATGGTCTCCCAAATAAATTAGCTCGGCAATCCTGCCTTTCAGCAACACATCCACATTCTTGGCCATCGGGTTGATTTCAACCCGCTCTGGCCGAATGGACAAAAGTGTGCGGTCGCCCTTCTGGCCGACATTTACGGCCAGCGCCTTCACCACATCGTCATTATCCAGCTTGACGGTGACGACCTGATCCTTGCCAACCTCGAGCACGTGGCCCTTGAGCTTGTTGTTCTCGCCAATGAACTGGGCCACGAAAGAATTTTGCGGGCGCTCATACAGTTCATCGGGTGACGAGAGCTGCTGGACCACACCATCATTGAATACGGCAATGCGGTTTGACATGGTCAGGGCTTCGGCCTGGTCGTGGGTCACGTAGACAATCGTCACGCCAAGACGCTCATGAATATGCTTGATTTCATATTGCATCTGTTCGCGCAATTGCTTGTCGAGGGCACCGAGAGGCTCGTCCATCAAAACCAGGTCCGGTTCAAAAACTAGGGCGCGGGCCACGGCGATGCGTTGTTGCTGGCCACCGGATAGCTGGCCCGGCCTGCGGCTTGCCATGGCGGGAAGTTCAACCAGCTTGAGAATTTTCTTCACACGATCTTCGATTTCCGCTTTGGCCATCCCGCGCACCTGCAAGGGAAACGCGAGATTTTCCGCAACCGTCATATGGGGAAAAAGCGCATAGTTCTGGAACACCATGCCGATGCCGCGCTTGTGTGGCGGCGTATTGTTGATGGGCTGGCCCTTCACGTAGATTTCGCCATGGGTTGCAGGCTCAAATCCTGCCAGCATCATCAAGGTCGTGGTTTTGCCCGAGCCCGATGGTCCCAGCATGGTCAGGAACTCGCCCTTGGCGATATCCAGGTTCAGGTCCTTCACGACCAGCGTTTCGCCATCGTAGCTCTTTTGCACCTTGGCAAAACTCACCATCGTTTCAGTCGTCATACACCACCCCTTTTTTCCCCATCATATGCAGTCAAGCCAAAAAGGAAAGCCTGTTATTTGCGCTTCCCTGCCCGCTTTGCAGGCACAATCAAATGCTCGGGCCCATAGGGAAATGCGGTAATGTTCTTGTTACCTTTTTCAGTGATCACCAGAATGTCGTGCTCACGGTAGCCTCCGGCACCCTTCTGTCCCTCGGGGATCATGATCATTGGCTCCATGGAAACAACCATGCCAGGCTGCAGGATGGTGTCGCAATCCTCGCGCAATTCCAGGCCTGCTTCGCGGCCATAGTAATGGCAGAGAACGCCGAACGAGTGGCCATAGCCGAAAGTACGGTATTTCAGCAGGTCATGCTGGGCATAAATGTCATTGAGGGATCTGGCGATGTCGGAACATTTGGCACCTGGCACCAAGAGTTTCTTGCCCACGTCATGTACATGGCAATTCATTTCCCACATTTTCAAATGTTCCCTGGAGGCGCTCTCGGCAAACAGCGTGCGCTCCAAAGCCACGTAGTATCCTGCCACCATCGGAAAGCAGTTGAGGGACAAAATATCTCCCTTCTTGATCTTGCGGCTGGTGACCGGGTTATGGGCGCCGTCGGTGTTGATGCCGGATTGGAACCACGTCCACGTATCCATCAGTTCGGCGTGGGGCCATACCTTGGCGATTTCCCGCACCATGGCCTGGGTGGAGTGTAACGCCACTTCATGTTCGGCCACGCCGACGCCCAAGGCCTCGACGCAAGCCACACCGCCGATATCGGCGATGCGGGTCATCTTTGTGATGTGCTTGATCTCCTCGTCGGATTTTATCATGCGCATGCGCATGGAAGGTGATGCCACATCAACCCATTCCACCCCGGGGAACGCCGCCATCAACTGGGTACGGAAATCCATGCTCACATGGTCAAACTCAATGCCAATGCGCTTGGCACCCTTGATCAGGCCCTGCAGTGCGATGAAGTAATTGTCCTTGTGCCAGTCGGTGTAGGTAACATTGTCACCAAAGGTTCGCCGCGCCGGCTGGCCGCCATCGATAGCAGCAGTCACCGATGTTGCGGACCGCTGGGTGATGACCAGGGCGTATTTACGGCCAAAATAGCAATAGAGAAAATCCGCCAGGTAGCAGATGTTGTGGTAGCTGGTGAACAGGCAGGCATCGACACTGCTTTTTGCCATCCAGCCCCGGATACTGTCTTGCCGGCGCTGCATTTCCGTGGCTGAAAAAGTGGGCTTCGGTGGCTTGCCATTATGGCGGTAGTCAACAACGCTTGGACGGGTGCTCATCGAGTTCTCCTTGAAAGGTCCAGTCTTCTAGCGTCAGGATGCGGGTTTGTGCAAAATGTTAATGGGACCGGAATGGACGGAGCCAAAATAGTTGGGTACAACATTTCATGAGCTCGGTAGTTTTGAGGGGAGCTTAACCTTGCCAAACTCTGTGTTGGGAGATTGCCTTGGCGAAGAATTATGCATCCCTGTGCTACCTTGCGTTTGCATTGCTAGCACTTCCTGCTCTAGCATCTGAACAACAATCGGTCGATCGCTGCAATGAACTTGCAAGTTTTGCGGGCTACCCCGACCCATCTGTCAAAGTCGGTACACTGGCGCTGGCAGGCAATCGCGCGTTGCTCGGCGAGGCCGAAAAGGTGTGCGCCGATGCGACGCGGGCCTTTCCCACAGAAAAGCGTTACCGCTACCAGCTTGCCAATGTGCAGTTTTTGCTTGCGCCTACAAACGAGGTCATCGCAGTTCTGCGGGAAGCTGCGGAGGAAGGCATCGCCGAGCCCCAGTACAGGGTGGCCGCAGTCTACGATTTTGACGGTGCCGCGCCAATTGGTGCATTGGATACCGGGAGCGGCCGGGTTTCACGCGCCGATGCAGAGCGGTACATGAAATCCGCGGCGATCCAGGGCTACAGGCTTGCAGTGATACGGTATGTGGACTGGCTGGTGTCAGGTAAAGTCGTCAGGCGGGATATGAACGCTGCCAAGGCGTTCCTGCGAACACTCCTCGCCACACCACGTGAGGGCCTCAACGCCAGATATATGGGCTATCTTTTGGCGGGGCTGATTTTCAGGGACACTAACGCCCTCGAAACGGAGTATGCCGAGGCACAAGTCCTCCTCGGCAAGTCCGAAACCGATACCGACCGGGACAATGTCAAGCCGGCATTGGCCCGTGCCATGCGATTGGGCCTTGGGCGACCCAAGGACGTAGAAGCGGCCAGGGCACTGCTGGCAACCATTCCCAAGGTTAAATCGGCAGAGGCGCAGCTTGAGCGCCTCGAACTTGCCATACTTGCGCTGCCTGACGCTGCGGCGCGTGCCGAAATTCATTCACTGCTCTCGGGCAAGGGCTACCGCTATCGTGATTTTGCGACCCGGTCTGCGGAGTTGCAGCTCAAAGGTGACATCATTGGCCGAGATCGGCTCGCTGCCTTGGCTGACATGGCATCGGCCGCGGAAAGTTCGATGGAGACGGCCATTCGCTTTGCGGGCGAAGTGAAACACCACTACCGGCACGAGGTGCAGGCGACGGGTGCCAAGAACATCATGGCGCGGCTTCTGGAAGGTGCCGAATTGGGCGTGCCGGGCGCTGTCAAGGCCCTGATCGAACTGAAATCGGCACCTCATGAAGTGTTCCGTGACGAAAAGGGGGCCGCGGCCTTGCGCGATATCTATGCGAAAAAAGGTGACGTTGATGCCAGGCTCATCAGCCTGCGCTGGCGGGGAGCCACTACCGGAGACGTGCCTTCGAACATTGCAGCAGTCACCCGGGAAATTGATGCGCTTGCCGCTGAGGG
>JANMKJ010000355.1:0-4479 GCA_031371945.1 Rhodobiaceae bacterium | reverse complement strand
CTATCTTCTCCGACTCACGGTCACGAGCCGAGAGGATTATGATTGGCACAGTGGACCAGCTCCGAATTTCACGGATAACGTCCTTGCCATCCTTATCAGGAAGCCCAAGGTCGAGAACGACGATATCCGGAGCCATTGTGGCGGTGGAGTGCCCCCCGTGAAGTGGTCCACCACCTGTTACGAGGGCAAGGACAAGTACAATTTGAAACCAGCCAGCGAGGGTCATGGTGTCACCTTCTCAATTCCAGAGTCAGTATTTTTCAGGATGCAGCAGCGCGTGGACGAGGTAGATGCCAAGACCCGCTGCAACGATTAGACCGATAACTGCTTCAGCCATGATTGCCTCACAGACGTTCGCAAAATCGAACATAGGCCGAGGCGATGAAAAACAGCCCTATTCCGAGCGCCAGGTAGATTAAATCAAGCATGAAAAGCTCCTCAAGGAAAACCCAAGTCCCTAGAGTGCCTCGTTCGACATAAGTTTGCGATATGGAACTGTCATCTGAAGCATAAGCATTCCATAAGGATTGCTTGAGCTAAGCGTTGGAACGCAATAGCGGCTATCTGGAAGGCGGGCAACAGGTATCGGAAGCGATGTGAAGCAATTTAATCGCCTTCATACGGTGTAGGAATTCGGTCACTTGTTGCCCGGTCCGTCGCCTTAGACTATATTTTAGGAGGTATTCATCGATCCGACCCCTTCAATACCAATGTGTAACGTCTCTTAGGGCAATCATGACAAGCCGTTCGATGTCACTCACGCCAGAACACGTGTCACGTGCCCATCGGGTAGTCGAAGACGCCGGGCCGGAAGCGAATGCTATTTTACATTCGGACGCTGACTATGACGTCATCGTGCGCGACATCCTTGCGTCGCGACCAAAAAATCAAGAAATTTGGCTGTTTGCCTATGGCTCTCTTATCTGGAAGCCCGAGGTTGAACATTCGGCGTCACAAGTGGGAGTGGCACGGGGTTGGCACAGGTCGTTCTGCTTTAAGGCACCACGGTTTCGCGGCACCCGGGAACAGCCGGGCTTGATGATGGCGCTTGATCGTGGCGGACAGTGTCGTGGCGTCCTCTACAAATTGGACAATGAGAAACCTGAAGCACTGCTTGCTAAACTCTTTCGCCGAGAATTTACAGTTAAACCAATCAACAGTATGCCGCGATGGATCACGGTAGATGGCGAACGCGGACGTTTGAGTGCCTTGGCATTTGTGATGAACCGCCAGTCTCCTGCTTACGTTGGAAAGCTAAGCCCTGATGAAGTTGCGGACGTCCTGGCTTCGGCCTGCGGCCATTGGGGATCGGGCGCGGAATACCTCTACAATACCGTTTTTCATCTGCGTGAAAAAGGGATTTACGACAGCAACCTCTGGCGGCTCCAGCAACTGGTGGCAAAACGTCTCGACCTTAAAGGCGGGACTGGTGATCCCTAACCGCTTTTGGTTTGTGAGCAAGTGTTGCGTTATTTTTTGAGAACCTGTGCCCTGAATTGTTCGGTTGAATTGTTCTTTGGAAAAGGAATGTCCGGAATTGGCTTGCCCATGAACCGGCATAACGGCTCCCAGCCGTCTCCCAGCTGATAGGTGAGCAGCCGATCGCTCGAAAAAACTGACTGCACGTCGGATGTGTTTTTCTGGTAAACTGCAATGGCATGGTCCCGGTCTTCGGGCTTGCCACCAAATATCTTGTTTCGGATTATCCTCACGCCAAATGACTGCGGGTTGCTGTCAGGACCAGTCGTTTCCAAAATGGTGCTGGCAAAACTTGCATACCAGCTTTCAGGACTGCGCACTGTCAAGATGACCTTTGCCTTTGGATAATGCTCAGCTAGCTCCCGCCAGTAATAGGCTGACGGCCAGTCAATGGCGGAATTGTATCCACTGAGCAGGTCATCCCAGTCCTGTGCGCCGCCGCTTGCTACCTCTCGCCATTTCGCCAACTGCTCAGGATCGGAAAGAACATCGGCCATGTGATGGCAAGGGCCAAGCCCCAGTGCTTCCAGCGCCAGTTTCATGGAAAGTGTCCCGGTACGCCCAAAACCGGCTCCAATGATGGAAATACTCATGAGTCACCTTGTTTTTCACTCATCAACCGATTGAAAACGTTTACGATTAATTAGATAGCGCTGATATGCAAGGGATCCTGTCACCATATGTAGGACCCCACAAGTGAAGAATGTGGTTGGCATCTGCGCATCCAGAAGCGGTCATGTTTCAGCCGCCAAGGAAAAATAGTTTATAACGCGACGAAGGCGTGTTCCCCAGATAGTTAATCTTTTGTCTGCTCCTGGTGTGATAGCGGACGTCAACGGCGTTGCACGACGATTCCGCTTTTGGTCATAAGCTGCGTCGACTATGATTGATAAACTATTCCTCTGGCAAATTGGCTTTCAACCAATGGAAACTTTTACCATAATAAATGGGCGTGCTAGGCTCGCGGCGCAGGTCACTGGCACCGGGTCAGCGGTTGTTCTCTTGCATGCAGGAGTAGCCGATCAACGCATGTGGCAAACTACATGTGAGGCACTTTCCAGCGAATTCAGGTGTATTACATTTGATCGCCGCGGCTTCGGCGAGACCACTTCGCCAGATGAGCCATTTCAAAGCATCGATGACTTGCAGGCAGTATTGCACTATTTCGGATGCTCAGGTGCGCACCTGATAGGAAGTTCTCAGGGTGGGCGAATTGCAATAGACTGCGCGCTGGCCAATCCCAAGAGTGTGAAGTCCCTGGTTCTCGTTGCTCCGGCAGTTACGGGAGCGCCATTTCCCGCAAAATATGCGCTACCTGTCCAACAACTGTTGGAGGAGCTTGAGCAGGCAGAAATCGCACAAGATTTTGACAGAATGAACGCCATCGAAGCACACCTCTGGTTGGATGGTCCTCTCAGTGATGAGTTTAGAGTTTCGGGACCTTCTCGTGATTTGTTTCTCGCAATGAATGGCAAAGCCTTGAGGCAGATACCGATGACACAGGAGAAGATCCGCCCTTCTGCTTTCGAACATTTGCACAGCCTCTCGCATCCAACTTTGGTAATTTGTGGAGATGCCGATTTTCAGCACATTCAAGAACATTCCAGATTGATTGCAGGCACACTTGCTGATGCACAATTTCTTGTAATACCGAATTGTGCGCATTTGCCAAATTTAGAACAACCGAAGGAGTTCAACAACAGCGTTTTGAAATTCCTTATCAGTCAGAGGTAGAAATTCAACCTATCGATTTAGCACCGCGTCAGCCTCTTGCGTGGATTCCAATGCGGGCTTCACCGGCAATCCATGCATTTTAGAATTATGACACTTCTCGCTGTCTGGATACGGGGCCGGACCCAATTCTTACTGTTTGGGCAGTTTCTCCCACGCCGCACGCAGCAGCTTTTCCTCATCTGGTGAAATTGGCGCTGTAGCAGAAACCTTCTTGAGTGTGGCTTGCGGCGGATAGAGGCCTTTGTTTTTCAGCAGCGCAGGTTCGATATAGGGGGCAGATGTCAGGATAGGATTGGCATACCGCAGGAAGTTCGTGTTGGCAGCGGCAATTTCGGGCCTGAGCATGAAGTCGATGAGCTGGTAGGCAGCATCCTTGTTTGGGGCATTGGTTGGGATAACGAAGTAATCCAGCCACATTGAGGTTCCTTCCCGCGGAACGCTATAGGTAATTTGCCCGTTGCCTTTTTTCTTTGCTTCCTCTGCGGCACGGAATGTGGCGCCTGGAAAACCGATGCTGACGCAATACTTGCCTGAGGCCATGCTTTCATTCCAGCCTTCGTCCGGCACGCGTTTGACGTATTGCGAAATTTTCCCAAGTGCCGCATCAAGCGTCTCGATATCGGCGATGCCGATATTCTTGATGTCACCACCGAGATAGGCAATGAGGGTAGGCGTGACGTCAAGCGGCTCGTCGTTCATGGATATGCCGCATTGCGCCAGTGAGGCGGCAATCTCTGGGTCCATCACTAGCGATGTACTGTCAAGCTTGAGGTCTGGTCGAAGCGCCTTTACCTTATCGACATTGACTGCAAGTCCCATCGTTCCCCACATATAGGGCTCAGTGTGCAGATTGCCTGGATCCAGAACGTCGGAAGCAGTGCGCACTTTTGGATCGACGGCAGCCGAATTTGGAATTTTAGTGCGGTCCAGCACGAGGACTGGGTCCTTACCTTCGAGCACCAGTCGCATTTGTGATCCGGTTTGTATGACGACATCATACTTGTCACTACCGGCAAGCAACACGTCCTTCGACTCGGATGAACTTGTATAAGTGTCATAAGCCACCCGGATTCCGGTCTCCGTTTCAAACTTGTCGAGCGTGTCGGGATTGATATAGGTCGTCCAGTTCAGCATATGGATGATGGTCTGGGGGGGCTTGTCGGCAAACTTGAGCGTACGGGAGACGTTGTGGAACGTGTCTTGCGTGAGCAGCCCGCGAACCTTCAACCCCGCGTCTTCCTGGAAGGATTCGATTGCTGCGAATGT
>JANMKJ010000254.1:0-5778 GCA_031371945.1 Rhodobiaceae bacterium | reverse complement strand
ATATTTGCGGTCCTGCCGGTCAATCTCCAGAAAGCCTGTGACTTTTCCCATTGTTTACACCTTATTTAAGATATGATATACATATTGATGAATTGAATATACAAAGAGGTTTACATGAGAGTTTCAAAATGGGGTAACAGTTTGGCTATCCGGCTTAGCGCCGAGATGGTCAAAAAGCTTGGAATTAAGGAAGGCGATGAGATCGTAAGCCAGGTTCACGCCATGGACGAATCCGTTACGCTTCGGCGACAGCGCACGTTGGAGGAATTGTGGGAGAAGGTCGATCAAATACGCCAAACGGTTGCTTGGCCAGCGGATTACAAATTTGATCGCCAAGAGGCCAATTCGCGTGACTAAGACTTTTATTGATTCAAATATCCTTCTGTATTCAATTTCAAACGATCCCGTAAAATTAAAGCGCTCAAGGAATCTCATTGCCGATGGCCCGACAATCAGCACGCAGGTTCTCAATGAATTTGTAAATGTCGCACGGCGAAAACTGAATATGGATTTTGAATCTATCGAGGCTTTCCTGTCCCCGATCAAATTCGCCTGCGCCATTGCAAGTTTGAACGTCGATACACATGAGCTGGCATTTGAGATTGCCCGCCGAGCTGGACTCAATATATATGACGCCTGCATCGTGGCCGCGGCCCAGCTGGCGGGCTGCGAGACATTGTTCACCGAGGACATGAACAATGGCCAGCGCTTTGGCAGCGTCACCATCCTTAATCCCTTTGCTGCGGCATAAGTCGACACAACCCTAAGCGCTCCTCTGCACACCAATGGTCATGCCATTGCTGGTTTCCTGTGCCTTCTCGAGGTCGGCCAGTGCGCGGGCATATTCAACCGGCATTACCTTCACGAACTTTGGCAGGTAATGTGACCAGTCGTCGATGATGCCCTTGGCGCGTGATGATTGGGTATACTTGTAATGCCGCGCCAGCAATTCCCAGATGCGGGTTGCGTCATGCTTGTCCATGTGGGCAGTCACATCCACCAGGCCGTGGCCTTCAAGGTCACCACCGTGGTGGTGCAGCTTTTCGATTGTGGCGTCTTCTTCCGGAATGGGCTGCAGGTCAACCATGGCCAGGTTACAGCGCTGGGCAAAATCCCCCGCTTCATCAAGCACGTAAGCCACGCCACCGGACATGCCGGCAGCAAAGTTGCGGCCCGTATCGCCCAGCACCAGCACGCAGCCACCGGTCATGTATTCGCAGCCATGGTCGCCCACACCTTCAACCACGGCAACGGCTCCGGAATTGCGCACTGCAAAGCGCTCACCCGCCACACCGCGCAGGTAAACTTCCCCGGTGATGGCGCCATACAGCAGCGTGTTGCCGGCAATGATGGATTTCTCTGGCACGAAGCCGATGTTATCCTGGGGCTTGACGATCAGCTTGCCACCGGAAAGGCCCTTGCCAACATAGTCATTGGCCTCACCGGTCAGCTCAAGGGTAACGCCATGGGCGGCCCAGGCGCCAAAGCTTTGGCCGGCAATGCCGTTGAACTTTATCGTGATGGTATCTTCCGGCAAACCGCCATGGCCATAGCGCTTGGCCACTTCGCCAGACAGCATGGCGCCCGCCGTGCGGTCCGCGTTCCTGATCTTCGAGGTGATGACAACAGGGGTGCCGTTCTCCAGCGCGGGCATGGCCTCGGCAATCAGCCTGCGGTCGAGGATGTGCTCAATATTGTGATCCTGCTTGGTCACACGCTTGGTGGCAACCGGCCCCTGCACGTCCGCCTTGGCAAACACCTTGGAGAAATCAAGCCCGCGTGCCTTCCAGTGGCTGATCGCGTCCTGCTGGTCGAGCCATTCGGTGGCACCGATCATGTCGCTGTACGACTTGAAGCCCGTGGCCGCCATCAACTCGCGGAGCTCTTCGGCCACGAAGAAGAAGTAGTTGATCACATGCTCGGGCTGGCCCTGGAAACGCTTGCGCAGTTCCGGATCCTGGGTGGCAACGCCAACCGGGCAGGTATTCAGATGACACTTGCGCATCATGATGCAGCCCGCCGCAATCAGCGGTGCCGTGGCAAAACCGATTTCATCGGCACCCAGCAGCGCTGCAATCATCACATCGCGACCGGTGCGGATGCCGCCGTCGGCCTGCACCGCAATGCGGCCACGAAGGTCGTTGGCCACCAGCGTCTGCTGGGTTTCAGCCAGGCCGATTTCCCAGGGCGATCCGGCATGCTTGATGGAAGTCAGTGGTGATGCACCCGTACCGCCCTCGTAGCCCGAAATGGTCACATGGTCGGCGTGGGCCTTCGAGACACCGGCGGCAACGGTGCCAACACCCACTTCAGAGACCAGCTTTACCGATACCTGGCCTGCCGGATTGACGTTCTTTAAATCATAGATGAGTTGCGCCAGATCCTCGATGGAATAGATGTCGTGGTGCGGTGGTGGCGAGATGAGGCCAACTCCCGGCGTTGAATGGCGCACCTTGGCGATGACACTGTCCACCTTGTGGCCCGGCAACTGGCCGCCCTCGCCGGGCTTTGCACCCTGCGCCATCTTGATCTGCATCATGTCGGAGTTGACGAGATATTCTGCCGTCACGCCAAAGCGCCCCGAAGCCACCTGCTTGATGGCCGAACGCATGCTGTCGCCATTGGCAAGCGGCACAAAGCGGTCAGATTCTTCACCCCCTTCACCGGTGTTGGACTTGCCGCCAATGCGGTTCATGGCAATGGCCAGCGTCGTATGGGCCTCGCGACTGATGGATCCGAACGACATGGCGCCCGTTGAAAAGCGCTTGACGATTGACTTGGCGGATTCAACGTCATCCAACTCAATGGGCTTGCGGCCCATGTTTTCCGCGGTCTTGATCCTGAACAGGCCGCGCATGGTCTTCAGGCGTTCGGACTGTTCGTTGATGTGCTTGGCAAACAGCCGGTACTTTTCAACCGAGTTGCCGCGCACTGCGTGCTGCAGGTTGGACACCGTATCGGCATTCCAGACATGGGCTTCGCCGCGAATGCGCAAGGCATAGTCACCGCCCACATCAAGCGCTGTCTTCAGGACCGGGTTCACGCCGAAGGCGTCCTCGTGCCGGTTGAAGGTTTCGGTGGCGATTTCGGCAAGGCCAACACCTTCGATCTGGGTGGCCGTTCCGGTGAAATACCGGTCGACGAATGCCGTAGACAGGCCAATGGCGTCAAAGATCTGTGCCCCGCAATAGGACTGGTACGTGGAAATGCCCATCTTGGACATGACCTTGAGAATGCCCTTGTCCACCGCCTTGATGTAGCGCTTCACGGCTTCATAGGCCGTCACTTCTTCCTCAAGCTGGGGCAGCATCGCCTCAAGCGTTTCAAAAGCGAGGTACGGGTTGATGGCTTCCGCACCATAGCCCGCCAGGGTGCAGAACTGGTGCACCTCGCGGGGCTCGCCCGATTCAACCACCAGTCCCACCGATGTGCGAAGCCCCTTGCGGATGAGGTAGTGATGCGTGGCCGACGTGGCAAGCAGTGCCGGAATCGGTACGCGTTCGGCTGACACCGACCGGTCAGACAGGATGATGATGTTGAAGCCATCCCTGACGGCCCGCTCGGCCAGCGCGCAGACGCTGTCGAGGGCGGCTTCCATGTAGTCGGCACCGTTGGCAACATCATAGGTGATGTCGAGGGTTGCGGTGCGGAACGGGTTCTCGCTCACCCGGCCAATGGAGCGGATGCGTTCGAGATCATCGTTGGTGAGAATGGGTTGCGAAACTTCCAGCCGCATGTGGGCCGACGTTCCCTCAAGATCCAACAGATTGGGCCGTGGCCCGATGAAGGACACCAGCGACATCACCAGCTCTTCGCGGATGGGGTCAATCGGCGGATTGGTCACCTGGGCAAAGTTCTGCTTGAAGTAGGTATCCAGCATCTTGGCCTTGTCAGACAAAACGGAAATCGGCGCATCATTGCCCATGGAGCCCAGGGCTTCCTGCCCGGTCTGGGCCATGGGTGCCATCAAAACCTTCAGGTCCTCCTGGCTGTAGCCAAAGGCCTGTTGCCGGTCGAGCAGGGGGACCGTGATCTTCGGGCGCTTGGTCTTGGCCTTGGGCAAGTCCCGCAACACCACCTGGGTGCGCTTCAGCCATTCCTTGTAGGGATGCGCCGTTGACAGGGACTTCTTGAGCTCTTCATCCGAGATGATGCGCTTCTGCTCAAGGTCGATGAGCAGCATCTTGCCGGGCTGCAGGCGCCACTTGTGGGTAATGTGGTCCTCGGCAAACTGCAGGCAGCCCATCTCCGACGCCAACAGCACAAAGCCATCGTCCGTGGTCAAATAGCGGGCAGGGCGCAGGCCGTTGCGGTCAAGCGTGGCACCAATGAGCTTGCCATCGGTAAAAGTCATGGCGGCGGGTCCATCCCACGGTTCCATCAGGGCTGCATGGTGCTCGTAGAAAGCCCTGCGGTCTTCATCCATCAGCGGATTGCCGGCCCAGGCTTCCGGAATGAGCATCATCATGGCGTGCGGCAGCGAATAGCCACCCATGGTGAGAAACTCCAGCGCGTTGTCAAAACATGCCGTATCCGATTGGCCTTCGTAGGAGATGGGCCACAGCTTCGACAGGTCCTCGCCCAGGACTTCCGAACTCATGTTGGCCTGGCGCGCCGCCATCCAGTTGAAGTTACCGCGCACCGTGTTGATTTCACCGTTGTGGCAGACAAAGCGGTAGGGGTGCGACAGGGGCCAGCTCGGGAACGTGTTGGTGGAAAACCGCTGATGCACCAGCGCCAGGGCCGATTCCATGCGTGGGTCAACCAGGTCCCTGTAGTAGGCGCCAAGGTCCTTGCCCAGCACCAGGCCCTTGTAGACAATGGTACGGCTGGAAACCGAAACAGGATAGTAGGTGCGCGACCGCGCCCCCAGAACCTCGAGCACGCGGTTGGACACAACCTTGCGGCACACAAACAGCTTGCGCTCGAAATGCGCTTCGTCGCGGATGGTGGGGCCGCGGCCAATGAAGACCTGGCGGTGGAAGGGTTCAGTGCCCCTGACCGAATATCCGAGTACGGATGAATCCACCGGCACATCGCGCCAGCCCAAAACCTTGAGGCCTTCTTCACGTGATGTTTCCCACCAGATGCGTTCAATATCCTGCCGGTAAACCGTTTCGCGCGGCATGAAGAGATAGGCAACGCCGTAGGACTGGGGTGCAGGCAGTTCAAAGCCGAGTCGCTTGGCCTCCTCAGAAAAGAAGCCATGGGGAATTTGGATCATGATGCCAGCGCCATCGCCGGCCTTGGGGTCGGCACCCACGGCACCGCGGTGCTCAAGGTTCTTGAGAATGCTCAGGCCATCGTCAATGGTGCGGTGGCTCTTGATGTTGTTGATGTTGGCAATGAGGCCGATACCGCAGGCGTCATGCTCATTGCGGGGATCATACAGCCCATGGGCGGCAGGCATGCCTTCCGGCAGGAGATGGGTTGGCTTGCTCATTTCAATCATCCTTCCAACACGTCGGTCCGGCCCCCAGGTGAGGCAGGTTTAGTTTTGCTGCGTCTCGGTTTGATCTCGGTGGGGTGCGTGGCCTTTTCGGTGGCCGCCGGACCCTGGGCTGAGGTCAAACTCTGCAGAGCGCTTGTTTCGCCCGAGCCTGACCTATTTACGTTTTTTAAGGGCAGGCGGGAACAGGCAAATGGCATCGGCGGTCAAATCTACCGTCGTTTTCAGCTGTGCTATGGTCGTATTCCGGTTCATCCGGGCTCACAAAACCAAAAAAATCCAATAGAAATGACAGCAATACTGTACTTTAGGCAAAATAAAGAAAATTT
>JANMKJ010000188.1:0-2273 GCA_031371945.1 Rhodobiaceae bacterium | reverse complement strand
CATGGAGGGAAACTCCCAGGTTATCGTGGTTGATACGCCAGGTATTTTCACGCCCAAGCGCAAGCTGGACGAGGCCATGGTGGAAAACGCCTGGTCCGGGTCATCCGAGGCGGATGTTACAATCCTGCTTGCCGATGCCCGCCTTGGTCGCAACGAGGACGTAACCCGCATCATTGACGGCCTGAAGGCCAACGGCACCAAGGCTTTGCTGGCGCTCAACAAGGTCGACCTGCTGCGCCGCGAAGTGCTGTTGGAAATCTCGAAGCGCTTCAATGAGGCTTTCGCCTTCAGCGACACTTTCATGATCAGCGCGCTGAAAGGTTCAGGTGTTGACGACTTGCGCCGCAAAATTGCTGGCATGATGCCGGAAGGACCCTGGCTCTATCCGGAAGACCAGACCGCTGACGTGCAGATGCGCTTTTTGGCATCCGAGGTGACCCGCGAGAAAATCTACCTGCGCCTGCACGAGGAACTGCCCTATGCCTCAACCGTGGAAACCGAAACATGGGAAGAGCAGGCCGATGGTTCCGTGAAAATAGGACAGGTGATATTTGTGGAACGCGACAGTCAGAAGGCCATCGTGCTCGGCAAGGGCGGCCAGATGATCAAAACCCTTGGCCAACTGGCCCGCGAGGAGTTGGAAAAATCCCTGGAACGCCGGGTTCATCTTTTTCTCTTTGTGAAGGTGCGGGAAAACTGGACAGAAGACCCCGAGCGACTGCGCATGATGGGTCTGGGAACGTAAAGTTCAGATATGGAATGGCGCGACGAAGGCGTAATTCTCTCGGTTCGCAAACACGGTGAAACCAGCGCCATTGCGGAAATTTTTACCCCCGGACACGGCCGATGCCTGGGCCTGGTGCGTGGCGGGCGTTCACGGCAGCAACGCCCCGTGCTGCAACCCGGCAATTTTGTTCAAGCAACATGGCGTGCCCGCATTGAAGACCACCTCGGCACGTTTGTGTTTGAACCGCTGAAACTTTCGGCGGGCACGATCATGGAAGATGCTTTCCGCCTGTCGGGCCTCACCACACTTGCCAGCCTCACCCAAACCCTGCCGGAGCGGGAACCGCACCAGCGCCTCTACGCTGCGTTTCAGATTGTGCTTGATGCCATGGACAGGGATGAACACTGGCCTGCCTTGCTGGTGCGGTGGGACCTGGGTTTGCTGGAAGAGCTGGGTTTCGGGCTGGACCTCAGTAAATGCGCGGCAACGGGGCTGATTACAGACCTCGCCTATGTCTCGCCCAAAACTGGCCGCGCCGTAGGCCAAATTGCCGGTTTTCCCTACCATGACAAGCTGCTGCAATTGCCCGGCTTCCTCTTGGGGCAAACGGTGACTTCAACCCCGGACATTCTGTTGGGATTCAAATTGACGGGCTACTTTCTCGACCGCCACATCTTTGAACCACGTGGACTTGCGATGCCGCAGTCTCGCGCCTGGATCATCAGCGAGCTTGCCCAAAGGCCGCATTGAACGCGGGCGCGGAAGTGGGTAAGTGGGGTTTACCATGCTTGGAAAATTGAACCATGTTGCCATAGCCGTTCCCGACGTGGAGCGCAGCGCCGAAATCTATACGTCAATGCTGGGGGCCACGGTATCGCTGCCGCAGGTTGAAGCGACCCATGGTGTGCGTGTGGTGTTTGTGGAACTGCCCAATACCAAAATTGAACTGCTTGAACCTTACGGGGATAGTTCACCTATCGCCGCATTCCTTGCCAAGAATCCGTCAGGCGGCATGCATCACCTGTGCTATGAAGTGGCAGACATCATGGCCGCACGCGACCATTTGGTAAAGCAGGGTGCGCGCGTGCTGGGTGACGCCAGCCCCAAAATTGGTGCCCATGGCAAGCCTGTACTGTTTCTCCACCCCAAGGACTTTTGCGGAACGCTGATTGAACTGGAGCAGGCATGAGCATTGCGTCCGCCATTGCCATCTATTTCATAATCTGGTGGCTGCTTCTGTTTCTGACCCTGCCATTCGGCGTGCGCAATTCCCATGAAAGCGGAACCGACGTTGAAATCGGCCACGAACCGGGCGCACCGGTCAACCCGAAGTTATGGCGGAAGGTTCTGGTCACAACCATTCTTGCGACCGTCGTGTTTGCGGTCTTCTACTACCTGAAAACCCGGGGGTTTCTGACTCTGGAAAATCTGCCGTTCTACGACACCATGCCGAGACCAACCTGATACCAATAAAAAAAGGCGAAGCTCTCACTTCGCCTTTCTCAGTTCATTTGGACTTCCTTTTACTACCAATCCGGAGGGATTG
>JANMKJ010000160.1:0-5733 GCA_031371945.1 Rhodobiaceae bacterium | reverse complement strand
GCGTAGTTGTGCCCTACTTCCTTGAGCTTGGGCCAAGTGCAGATCTCACCTTCAGTCCGATCTTTACCAACCGCCAAGGTCCGGTGGCAGACGTTGAGTATCGACAGGCGGTGAAATCTGGATATTTCAATGTCCGTGGATATGGTGCACGACAATTCACGCGCGATGGCTACACCAACGACAAGGAATGGCGTGGTGCGGTAACGAGCCAGGGGACATTCAAGCTCAATGATGTTTGGGACTGGGGATGGGATGGCACCATCGCCAGTGACCAGTCATTCCTCGACCAGTATGGCTTTGATGGCCGCGACATTGCCAATAGCCAAGCGTACGTGACCGGGATGGCAGACCGTAATTACTTCTCGGCCAAGGCCATGCATTTTGAGTCCTTGAACGCCGTTTATGATCAAAGCTATCTTCCCGACGCCTTACCGTATGTAAATTCGGAATACACCTTCGACCAAGCCGTTTTTGGCGGCGAACTGGGTTTCGACTGGAGTGCCTATTCAATCACGCGCGATAGCGCCAACTCACCATTTTCCACTGTGAACCACGGTACAGACCAGACCCGCGCGGTGGCCAATGTGCATTGGCAAAAGCAGATGATCACCGGTCTGGGTCAGGTGATTACACCGTTTGCCCGGGTGCGGAGCGATCTCTATATCACTGACAATGTGCCCGACCCTACTGTAGCGGCCCTCCGGAACAGGGAAGTTACCAGTCGGGTTCTGCCTTCGGCGGGTGTTGATATGCGCTGGCCCTTCCTCGCCTCCTATGACTACGGCCAAAGTGTTTTCACCCCGGTGTTCCAGGCAATTGCAGCCACGGACGAAACAGACCGCGAGAAAATCGGCAATGAAGATGCAATATCCGTAAACTTTGACAGTTCCAGCCTGTTCCTGCAGGACCGCTTTACTGGTGAAGACAGGTACGAGGGCGGAAGCCGGGCCAATGTTGGCGTGCTCTATTCATTCCTCGGCGCCAATGGCGGGTTCGTGCGGGTGAGTGCTGGTGAATCGTTCCACATTGGCGGAGAAAACAGTTTTAGCGCGGATTCTGGCCTTGATGGTACCAAATCTGACCTTGTGGGCGCCGTTGTGTTCCAACCGTGGGACAATCTCGAGCTCTCCTACCAGGCACGGGTTGAAGAAAATATATCAAAGATCAACGTGCAAGAAGCCTTCGCCAATTACTACGGAGACTGGATTTCAGGGTCTTTGGGATATATCGACATTGCCAGTGCCCCGACTGCCGGACGCCTTGATGCCGTCGAAAACGTTGAGGCTAATGCCAGCTTTAGGTTGAGCGGGCCATGGAGCCTGTTCAGCGGCTTTAAATTTGATCTTATTAATGACCAATTCTTGAGCAAAACAGCTGGAATTGCGTTTGACTGTGAGTGCATGGCGGCGAGCCTTTCGTACACCGAAACGGATTCAGTATATCCGGGCGACGAAACCGATCGCCGAATTAAGCTCTCAGTCGAGCTTCGTACAATTGGCAAGACCAGTGTTGATGCTGGCCTGTAAGTGGATTTTTAATGACGAAAGCGCCTTTTTGGCTGGCGGCAGCCTTCATCGTTCTGTGTGTGTTGTTGACCAACCCTCGTCAGGCTTCTGCTCGTGACCAGGGTGTAGTTGCGACAGTCAACGATTCTCCAATAACCACCCTGGATATTGAGCAGCGGCTGCAGCTCAAGAAAATTCTCGGCGAAAAAGAGGCGAGTGGCGACGCCCGCAAAGCTGCTCTGCGAACCATGATTGATGAAATCATCAAAATTGCCGAAGGAAAAAAATATAAGGTGAATCCTTCTGAAAAGGAGATTGATTCACAAATGGCTCGCATGGCCAAGGGGATGAAAACCGATGCTGCTGGATTGACAGCGCTGTTGGGAAAAAACGGTATTGCGCCAAATTCATTGAGACAACTCATTGCCGCGCAAATTTCTTTCTTGCGAATCCTGGCTGGCAAGTATCAGGTCAAGGTGACAGTCGATCCTGCGGAGGTCGACAAAAAATATGCGGAGATCAAGAATGAGATGGAGCAGAAGGTCAGCACCATCATGAACGATCCGCGCATGAAGCCCGTGCAGGTATACTCGCTGTTGTAAATCGATCTGCCGGTGGAAAATGCTAACGACTCCATGCTGTTGCAGGCGCGCGCAGTTGAAGCCGGGCAGTTGATCAAGAATTTCAATGGATGTGGCAATGCCCGGGCCGCAGCGTCTGGAATATTCAATGTAAAGATTGGCAAGAAAATCGAGGCCGTTGCCGCAAAAATTCCAAAGGCCATGAAGCAGGCGCTGGATCGTGTTGGGCCCGGCAAGGCCATGGGGCCTGCACGGGGACCAAAAGGTATCCAGGTGATCGGCTTTTGTGGCAAGAGCACAATTCAACCCCCCAAGCCAAAATATGAACTGCCAACCCGGCAACAGGTTGAAGTTTATGTTTCCAACCAGAAATACGATGCGGTGGAAGCAAAATACATGGTTGAGATGCGCAAACATGCTTATGTTGAATATAAAGACCCGGCCTACGCGCAACCCTGATTCATGAAGGGATGCTGATGCCAATTGCACTGACCAGTGGTGAACCTGCCGGCATAGCACCGGAGTTAACGGCCTTGGCATGGGCGGAGTTGCGTGACGACGAGCGATGCCGATTTTTTCTGATCGGCGATGCTGACTACTTTGCGACACGGGCGAAGGCTGCCGGGATCAACGCCCGCTTCACCAAGATTGTAAGTCCTGACGAAACTGAACGGCAGTTTCACTCATCGCTGCCCGTCCTGCACCGACCGCTCCCTGCCGCCCCTGTTGCCGGGAAAATCAGTCCCTTAACGGCCCCCGCAGTGATCGGCGCCATTGATGAAGCTGTTGCACTCGCAACCAATCGCCAGGTTTCAGCCGTGGTCACCAATCCCATTCAAAAGGAAGCGCTGTATTCTGCCGGATTCAAGCATCAGGGCCATACGGATTATATCGCGCAACTCGCCGGGGTCGCGGGCCAGGAAGTTATGATGCTGGTTGCTGCCGAATTGCGCACCGTTCCCGTGACTGTTCACATTCCCCTGAAAGATGTTGCCGCGTCCCTTAGTCAGGACCTTATCATTGCCCAGGCCCGTGTAGTTGCACAGGATCTGAAGAAGTATTTTGGCATTGCAAAACCTCGTATTGCCGTTACCGGTCTTAATCCGCACGCAGGCGAAAACGGTGCCATGGGCCATGAGGAACAGTCTATCATTACCCCGGCCATCGAGAAATTGAAGCGTGAGGGCATTACGGTTACCGGGCCCATCTCTGCCGATACGGCATTCCATCCGCAAGCCCGTGCGGGCTATGATGCCATTCTCTGCATGTATCATGACCAGGCACTTATTCCGGTGAAGACCCTGGACTTTCATGGCGGGGTGAATGTTACACTAGGCCTGCCATTCATCCGCACGTCACCTGACCACGGCACGGCACTTGGACTTGCGGGCTCCGGCAACGCCAATCCCCAAAGCCTCATTGCCGCGATTAGGCTCGCAAGCCAAATGGCCCGGGCCTCTCGTGGTTGACGATGGGTTGCCGCCGCTGCGTGACGTGATAGCGCGTCATGGGCTTGGTGCCAAAAAAAGCCTGGGTCAAAATTTCCTTTTCGATTTGAACCTGACCGCCCGCATTGCCCGCAGTGCAGCCCCTCTCGATGCATTCACGATCGTTGAGATAGGGCCAGGACCTGGTGGACTGACGCGTGCGCTTCTGATGGAGGGTGCAACACGTGTAGTGGCCGTAGAGCGCGATCAACGCACCCTGCCCGCACTTGCCGAAATTTCTTCCGCCTACCCTGAGAAACTAACTGTCATTGCCAAAGATGCGCTCAAGGTCGATTGGGCCAGCACCATTTCCGGTCCAGCAAAAATCGTGGCCAATTTGCCCTACAATGTTGCAACACTCTTGCTGACGGGCTGGCTTACGCAAGGGGCTTGGCCACCGTGGTTTGCATCCCTCACACTGATGTTTCAAAAGGAGGTTGCCGAACGTATCGTGGCAAAGCCCGGTGGCAAGGATTACGGCAGGCTTTCCGTGCTGTGCCAGTATCGCTGTGATGTCAAAAAGCTGTTCGACGTGAACCGTAGTGCGTTCACCCCTCCTCCGAAAGTTACATCCAGCATTGTCCACCTGGTCCCAAAAGCGGGAAATGAATGTGACATCCATGATCTGGAAAAAGTAACGGCTGCCGGTTTTGGGCAGCGGCGAAAAATGCTGCGTTCCAGCCTGAAAGCTGCGTTTGACCAGCCGGAAAAAGTGCTGGCTGCACTTGGCATCAATCCCGAACTGCGCGCGGAGCAGTTGGGGGTTGATGATTTTGTCAGGTTGGCGAAAGCACTTACAAGCCTTTCGTCAGGCTCCGCACGAACTCCGTGAGTCCCACCCGTCGCCTGCGCCGCAGTCTTTCTGCACTCAGGACCGCCATGACCTGGCGATGCGCCTCTTCAATCTCATCATTGACGATCACGTAGTCGTACTCGGGCCAATGGCTTATTTCGCGCGACGCTTCCGCCATGCGCTTGGCCACCACGCTGGATGAATCCTGGGCCCGGTTTATAAGGCGGTTTTGCAGTTCATCGGCGGATGGCGGCAAAATGAACAGGCGCACAAGGTCATCTTCCATGGCCTGGGCCAATTGCTGGGTGCCCTGCCAATCAATATCAAACAAGACGTCCCGCCCCTTGCCCAGCGCTTCTTCAACCGGTTTTCGCGGGGTTCCGTAGAAGTTTCCGAATACTTCCGCCCATTCCAGCAACTCATTGCGGTCACGCATCTGGGCAAAGCGGTCCTTGGTAATAAAAAAATAGTCCTTGCCCTCAATTTCGCCGGGACGCGGACTGCGCGTGGTGACCGATACCGACATGGTTATGTTCCTGTCGGCAGCCAAAAGCTTGCGGGACAACGTGGTTTTTCCAGCGCCCGACGGTGACGACATGACGAGCAAGAGCCCACGCCGCGGAATGTTGGTGATGTGCACTGCCTTACTCAATATTTTGGACCTGTTCGCGCATTTGGTCGATGGTGGTTTTGAGTTCCAGGCCGAGCGCCGTCAAGGTCTTGTCCAGGGCTTTTGAACACAAGGTATTGGCTTCACGATTGAATTCCTGCGCCAGAAAATCAAACTTCCGGCCGGCAGGCTCCGGTGATGAAATGAGCGCACGTGCGGCCTCGATGTGGGCGAACAGGCGATCAAGCTCTTCCTGGATATCGGCCCTCGTGGCCACCATGATGGCTTCCTGATGCAGGCGATCGGGATCAAAACTGGTACCGGTATCCAGCAACCTTGCGACCTGCTCCTTCAACCGCAACCGGATGGCTTCGGGCGATCGAGCAGGACAATCGCGGGCGGCAATGGTCAGGCTTTCGATTTTTCCGAGTTGCCCATCGAGTACTGCTGTCAGCCTCTTACCCTCTTCCCGCCGTGAATGGTTCAGTGCCAGCGCTGCCTTGGCCAACGACGCCGTCACGTCTGCGAGACGCGCTTCGATATCGGCTTCATCCTGGGTCGGTTGTACCACCTCGAGAACGCCACGCAAACCCAACAGGGCCTCGGCACTCAGCGGCATGCCACCAATGCGGTCACGCAGTTTTTCGGCTATGGCGACGACCTGTTCCAGCACGGTTTCATTGACGACGACTGATTCCAGCGCCGTGGAACCACTGGTCGTCAGTGTGACCTGCAAATTGCCGCGCTTGATGTGCTG
>JANMKJ010000128.1:0-2719 GCA_031371945.1 Rhodobiaceae bacterium | reverse complement strand
CGTTCAGTAACCGCTGCAGCGGTGACCTGGCCACGGCCAGCAAAGTCTGCGCGCCGCCATCAAGGCTGGCAAGGGTTGCTGCCCGGCACACATCCGACACGGCAGCAGATTCAAGGCCATCCAAAATCTCTCCGCCCAGGGCTTCCGCCTTGCGCACCGCTGCATGGCAGGCCGGGCACATGCTGACATGGGTCGCCGCAACAACACTGAGGGCTTCCCCCAGCGTGCCTGCCGCATAGGCCAGGATCGTTGCATCATCCAGATGGTGGGCAATGGTCAATTGACCGCCTCCAGCAATTTGCGCAGGCGCCGGTAGGCCAGTCGCATGCGCGACTTCACGGTTCCCAGGGGCAGTTTGAGGCGTTGGGCAATCATGACTTGGGTTACGTCTTCAACATAGGAAAGGATCAGCAGTTCACGCTGTTCTTCAGGAATTTGTGCAAGCGCCTGGGCGACATGGCCATCTTCCTGGGTCCGGTTGAGGCTTTCATCGCCGGTTGTGTCTTCCGACGGCGCATCGAAGCCCTCGAGGTCAACAAAGAAGGCGGAGGATTCGCGGCGCAGGCGATCAATGCGCAGATTTCTGGCAATGGTGAAAACCCAGGTGGAGGCAGCACCGCGGTCGGGCGCGTATTGGCCAGCCTTGGTCCACACGGCAATCATGGTTTCCTGCACCAGGTCTTCAGCCAGTTCGGGCGAGGTACCCTTGCGCAGCATGAAGCTTTTGACGCGCGGGGCAAAATGATCAAACAGCTGGGCAAATGCCTGGCGGTCACGGGTGGAGGCCACGGCTGCCAACAAAGCCCCGAAATCAACTTGGGATGCAAGCGAAGGCGGAGCTTTGGTCTTTTCAGTCATGTGCAGCAACGCGGCCAGCATTAGGGATTTCCAGTGAACTCGAGCTGCTTGTTACGCCCTTGCCCCACTCCCGGATCACTGGAGCTTCCGCTCGATTTTCTCGTCGAATTCCTTGGTAAACACCAGTTTTTTGCCCTCAAACGCGTCGATCTTGCCCCATACCACCCAATGGGTCTTGGTGGCCGTCAGCCGGCCGTAAGTTTCGGTCCGCACCTGCCACTTGCCACGCTTCATTTCTTCCGTCCAATGGGTTTCCATTTTTGCCGACAGGGGGTCGTCGGGCATGATTGCATAATTTTCCCGGCCAACGGAATAGGTCTGCAAGCCATGGGCTAGGATCTCGCTGTTACCGAAGTCATCGACAATTTCCAGGCGCTGCTCGCCGGTCTTGGGATCAACGGTGGTTTCGCGCTTGTGCCAGGGCTTTTTGATCACTTTCAACTTTACTGGCTCTGCCGCTTCCGCCGCTTGCCACTTCACGGGTGGCTCGTTCTCAATGGTCTTGCGCACCGGCAGATGCAGGGCCGACTTACCGGCATAGAGTGTCAGCGTCACTGCTTCCGGCGCTGGCCACATCATGGGAAAGTAACTTGTCGATATGCTGACGCGCAGCTTGTGGCCCTCGGGTACGCGCCAGGCAATGTCATCGAGCTTGATCTTCAGGGTGTAGCGCTGGTTGGGCAGCAAATGGGTTGGCTGCTCGCGGCTATTGCGCATGCACAGGGTCTGCCGGTGATAGGTGATGCGTGACACTTCGCCGGTGGGCCACACGTCGTTGAGGCGAACCGCAACGGACGCCACGGGCTTGTCAACACTGAATTCAATTTCAACCTCGGGCTGGCCAACGATATCCATGGCCGCCTTGAGAACGGGTGAATCGAAGGTGATGGATTGGGCATCGTCCCTGGCCTGGTCGCCGGCAAATTCCGGGCCGAGCCAGATGATGCAGTACTCGCCGCCATCACCGCCGGTGGTTTGCTTGGAGGAAATTTTGAAAGTCTTTTCCGGACCGGGTGCTCCGGAAATTCCTTTGTCGGTCAAAAACCATTTCTTTACGTCGGTGTTGCCAACACCCCATTGCGAATCTGAAATCCAGCGGCCAGGCCATTTGTCCTTTGACGTGCCGGGTTTTTCTGCCTCCATCACATACACGCGGTAATCCGGGTCGCGCGATACGCCGGTGGCCTCATCCTTGAGCCACTGGTCCCACCAGCGCAGCATTTCCTGCAGGAACCCGATGCGGGGTTCGGGTACGGCAAAGTGCGGATACTTATGGGCCCACGGCCCGATGATGGCCTTGCGCGTGGTGCGCAGGCCTTTCATGAGGCGCGGGATGGCATTGGAATAGGCATCGTTCCAACCGCCGACCACGAGGGTAGGCGTTTCGATGGCAGAGAAATTCTCGCACACGGAGCCATGTTTCCAATAGGCATCACGGTGCGGATGCTTGAGCCATGGAATGAGCAGGAAGGGCTCGGCCTCGAGACGCTCCATCCACATCTTGCGCCATCTCGAGCCCACGATCAGGGGGTCGGGAGCGCGCGAGGAATAGGCCAGCATGGTGGCGGCCCATCCGAGGTTTTCATTGATCAGGCAACCGCCCTTGTAATGGATATCGTCTTCGTAGCGGTCGTCAGTTGAGCAAATGGTCACGATGGCCTTCAGGGCTGGCGGCTTTCGTGCCGCAACCTGCAGCGCATTGAAACCGCCCCAGGAAATGCCGAACATGCCGACCTTGCCGGTTGACCATTTCTGCCGTGCAATCCAGGCGATGACTTCCAGGGCATCGTCCTGTTCCTGCTTGGTGTATTCATCCAGCATGATACCTTCGCTGTCGCCGGAGCCACGCATGTCAACGCGA
>JANMKJ010000401.1:0-11532 GCA_031371945.1 Rhodobiaceae bacterium | reverse complement strand
CGCTCAGGACGACATGCGTGATGCTCAGGATGACATGGCGTGGTACCTCGAGCAGCCCGGCGCCATTCTCGACGAGTAATTTTGCGAACTGGCGGGCGTTGGCAATGACCTCTTCGGCACTTTCGCCAACAAGGGAACGTGCACAGAGAGCAGCGCAATCCTCATCACCATGCTGCAGGGCTGCGATCATGCCGACACAGAGGCATTCCTCGCGGCACAGGTAGCGACATTGGCAGGTGAGGCAACGTACCGGATCAGTAGCGCGCTCGCGGATTGCCTTGACCCAGAAATGCAGCTGGGTCACGAGCGCTCCGGCGTTCACGGCTCCCGTTTCATGGGTGAACAGCGTCCATGCCTGCTCCCAGCAGGCAACATCGCCAAATTCGTAACCCGACAGCCAATGGCGAAAGCCCTGAACGACGAGGCGTTCGCCTTTGCGGTCGAGATAAGCCTGGCGGTCCATAAGTTCTCCAATGTTGACTAAAATACTCGGATATAAGATTCAACACCGCCCGTCAATCACTTTCCTGTGGGTCGGGCCGGAATTAGCCGAATCTTAATTCCCGCTTCAGCAAGCTGGGGTTTTGCGGTGGACCAGCCATGACGTCTCTTGATTTTGCGCCAAGCAGTGAACTTCGCCTTGCGGAGGTGCTGAGTGCTCTCACCCACGCGTTGGACATTACGGAAGGGCAGCCCCAGGGCCACAGTGTGCGGTGCTGCTGGATAGGCCTGCAACTTGCTGAAGAGCTTGGCCTTGATGACAAGCAAACATGGGAACTGTACTACACGCTGCTTCTCAAGGACTTGGGCTGCAGCAGCAATGCCGCACGCATTTGCGAGCTCTACCTGGTGAATGACCTCACCTTCAAGCAGGACTTCAAGCTGGTCAACGGCAGCCTGCCCCAGGCCTTGCGCTTTGTGATGTCGCATACGGGGCTCAAAGCCGGCCTTGCCGAACGTTTCCGCGCCATCATCAACATTTTCCAGAACGGCGGAGAAATTTCCAAGGAACTCATCAACACCCGTTGCCAGCGTGGCGCCGACATCGCGCGCAAGATGCGCTTTGGCGAGGCTGTTGCCAATGGCATTCACAGCCTCGACGAACACTGGGATGGCAGCGGCAAGCCCGATGCGCTCGTGGGTTCCGCCATTTCGCTCTATTCCCGCATAGCCCTGCTCGCCCAGGTCGTTGACGTTTTTCAAATGTCGGAAGATGCAGATGCAGCCCGCAAGGAAGTCGAGAACCGATCCGGGACATGGTTTGATCCCGCGTTGGTGGCAGCGTTTCGCCGCGTGGCTGAACGCCCTTCTTTCTGGGACTCGCTGAACGGCGACGATGTCCAGGACATCATCGTTGAGCTGGAACCCTTGCAGGAAGTGACACGGGTCGATGATGACTATCTTGACGATATCGCTGTGGGCTTTGCCGAAGTCGTTGACTCCAAGAGCCCGTTCACCAAGGGTCATAGCGAACGCGTCACCCTGTTCACCGATTTGATCGCCGAAGAGCTCGGGCTTTCCACCGAACACCGTCGCTGGCTCAAACGCGCTGCCCTGCTCCATGACATTGGCAAACTCGGCGTGAGCAACACCATACTGGACAAGCCGGGCAAACTTGATGCCGAAGAATGGGTCGACATGCGTAACCACGCGACCCAAACCGAAGCCATTCTTTCACGTATCTCCGTGTTCAAACAATTGGCACCCATCGCTGGCGCACACCATGAAAAGCTCAACGGCATGGGTTATCCCAAGGGCCTTAAGGGCGATGAAATTGCCCTGGAATCGCGCATTTTGGCCGTTGCCGACATTTTCGATGCCCTGACCGCCGAACGACCCTATCGAGCCGCCATGCCCATCACCAAGGCGCTCGCCATCATGGCGGAGGACGTTGGAACAGCGATAGATGGCGCGTGCTTTGAGGCGCTCAAACGTTCACTCGACAGGGTAAATGCGAGTGCTGCGGCCTAGTTTTTCTTCGGTGCAAATTCTCTGACCTCGGCACCGCGCATTTCCAATTCATCTCGTCGCTTCAAGCTGCGCACCTGGGATGGGCTGATCAGTTCAACATGCGGGGCCGCATCGATTTCAAGTGCCATGGCCCAGCAATTGTCCGGATTGGTGATCCAATAGTCCGGGTCATACATGCCAATGTCGAAGGGTTTTGAAACGCGCCGCAGGGTTTTCCTGTCGGCTTTCACGTATTCATGGAAGTAGCTCATGGCGAGTTCACGGGGTGAAGCGTAGACCGGGTCGCGCCAGCGCAGCCAAATGGAATTGCTTTTGGAAATGGCACCCCAGTGCTTGCCGCGCTTGAACAGGGTCACGATGTGGTCGTCATCGCCCGAGGCCTGGAAATCCATCAGCAGGGCGGGCTTGCCGTGCAGCAGTAAAGCGCCTGCGGAAATGAAGGCAGCTTCAATGCAGTGGCAGCAGTTAGCCCTTATGGCGTTGCGGGCGGATCTGCAGGTGTCGCCCTCCGGTTCGAAGTTGATGGGAATAGCCGAAATGAAATCCTGGATTTTCTCCGGCGTGTTGAGCTTGCGAAAGATTTGGGCTTCATCCGCGGTCAGACCGATGGCTTTGGCCAACGCGCGGTTGAACGCCACCTAGAACCCGCCTCGGTCATTGTGGTTTACCGAATAGTCGCGCCGTGCAGACAAAATAGAAACGGTGAAACCTGCCACCACATCAATAAGCGCCATGATCATGAGCAGAAAAAAGGTGGACGTGCCACAGAAGGGCACGAGCAGGAACTCCACAAGTGCGACAATGAAAGTGGCGGTGGACAGCATGTGATCGACGATGGTCCCTGCCCCAAGCCGTGCCGCCTTGATGATTTCGAAGAACAGGGCAACAAGACCCGCCACGACAAACATATTGCCGACAGTGAGGTAGAATTCTGCCGTTGATGGAAGGACTTGCTCAAAAAACACCGACTCTGTGTCCATCATTGAGCCTGAGTAATCCAGCAGGTTGAATGCCAGTATGACAAGGGCAAGGGCTGGAATTGACAGGATATAGCGCATTTTGGGCTCCGGTTTTGGCTATCTAGCCCAAGTCGCCCGATTCCCACAAAGCTGCGCCACATTAAAAATTGTTCTTTATATAGAACGATAGATAGCCTATATAGAACATATAACAAAGGAAAGAGGCTGTTATGACCTTACAATTAGGCGATATCGCACCGGATTTTGAAGCCGAAACTACTGAAGGCAAGCTCAGGTTTTACGATTATATCGAAGGTTCGTGGGTGGTTTTCGTATCCCATCCCAAGGATTTCACGCCTGTGTGCACCACCGAACTCGGTTCCATGGCCAAGCTTTCCCACGAGTTCGAAAAGCGTGGCGTGAAGCTCCTGGGCATTTCAGTGGACTCGGTTGAAGACCACGTGCGCTGGAAGCAAGACATCAAAGACGTGACCGGAGCAACCGTCACTTACCCGATGATTGGCGATAGCGACCTTGCAGTGGCAAAGCTTTACGGCATGATTCATCCCAACGCTTCCGGTGGTGCCAAGGGCCGCACCGCGGCCGACAATGCAACGGTGCGCAATGTTCTGATCATTGGTCCCGACAAGAAGATCAAGCTGATCCTGACTTACCCCATGAGCACGGGCCGCAACTTCAATGAAATCCTGCGCGTGGTGGATTCGCTCCAGCTTACGGCCACGAAATCCGTGGCAACGCCCGCCGATTGGAAACAGGGTGAGGATGTCATCATCCTCGCTTCTGTGTCCGACGATGCGGCAAAAGAGAAATTCCCCGCGGGCTGGAAAACCTTGAAGCCCTACCTCCGCCTGGTTCCACAACCTGGCAAGTAAGTTTCGTTCTAAATTCTCCTCCCTGTTAAACTTAATCCCCGGTCTCATCACCGGGGATTTTTTCTTGGGGGAGAATTGACCGGGCTAGTTGCCGCTGGCCACGAAACCTGTGCTCTTGGTGGTTTGCTTGATGAGTGCAACCCATTGCAGCGGGTTGCTGTGGGACTGGCGTTTGAGGAACTTGTAGTTGGTATTGTTCCAGCGCATCACTGCGTCGCGGCGGTTGTCGAGCACATAGTCACCGTCCTGGGTGGTAACAGTAAGAACCGCGTGGCCTTCACGCTTTTCATCGAGCACTACGGTTATCAGGAGCGCTTCGGGTGAGAAGCCCAGGTTCTCCAGAAACCGCTTCTTGAGGAGAACGTAGTCCTCGCAGTCGCCAGCGTCGGTTGGATAGGCCCAATGCTCGGCTTCACCATAAAGATCTTCATCACTTACCGGTGCGATCTTGTTGTTTACAAAATTATTGACTTGGGTCAGCAGGTTCCAACGGTCCGGTGACATCGCGAGATTGTTCTGGCCGCGGCTTTGAATTTTGCAGTCCGCCGGATTATCAGCGCAGAAGCGCACGAAACCGACAGGTGGCAATGATTTTCCGTATTCCGTCGCGGCGTCAGCGGCCTGGGCA
Organism: Rhodobiaceae bacterium; assembly: GCA_031371945.1. GTDB lineage: Bacteria > Pseudomonadota > Alphaproteobacteria > Rhizobiales > Aestuariivirgaceae > Aestuariivirga. The sequence goes on along the minus strand of JANMKJ010000401.1, from coordinate 7,081 downwards.
CTGCTGCTCATCACTGCCAATGCTAATCCTGCAACTACCGCCCGCAAACTCATACAACGCCTCGAAAACCAAATTCATATGCCTTGGATTCAACATAATTGAATTCGGATTCGAGGTGGAAATATAATTAACAGATAGTTAACGCAGTAGATAAACGTTTAATTACCACCACTTAGGTGCAGTGTATCCGCCGGCTGCGTTTTCAATGGCAGCGGCCGTCTGGAACAGCGTTTCTTCGTCGAAGGGTTTGCCGATGAGCTGCAGCCCGAGGGGCAACCCATCCTTTGAAATACCAGCAGGTACGGCAATTCCCGGAAGCCCCGCCATGTTCACGGTCACCGTGAATATGTCGTTGAGGTACATCTGCACTGGATCGCTGATCTCGCCTGGTGCAAAGGCCGGACTGGGTGTGGCGGGCGTCAGCACCACGTCAACCTTGTTCCACGCCTCGTCAAAATCACGTTTGATCAGTGTACGGATTTTCTGGGCGCGAACATAATAGGCATCGTAGTAGCCGGCCGATAGAACGTAGGTGCCAATCATGATGCGGCGCTGAACCTCCGGACCAAAACCTGCGGCACGGGAGTTTTCATACATGTCCACAATATCCGAACCAGGTATGCGCAAGCCATAACGCACACCGTCGTAGCGGGCGAGATTGGAAGAGGCTTCGGCCGGGGCCACGATATAGTAGGCGGGCAAGGCGTATTTCGTATGGGGCAGCGAAATATCGACGATCTCTGCGCCCTGCTCTTTCAGCCATGCAGCACCCTTGTCCCACAGGCCCTGGATTTCAGCGGACATGCCATCGGCCTTGTATTCCTTTGGAATGCCAACACGCAGGCCCCTGATGGGCTTGCCAATCGCTGCCTCATAGTCAGGTACTGGCAAGTCAACCGAGGTCGTATCCTTGTCGTCAACGCTTGCCATTGATTTCAGCATGATGGCAGCATCGCGGACGTCGCGTGTAATCGGGCCCGCCTGGTCAAGGCTTGAGGCAAAAGCCACCACGCCCCAGCGTGAGCAACGGCCGTAGGTTGGCTTGATGCCCACGGTTCCGGTAAATGCCGCGGGCTGGCGAATGGATCCACCCGTGTCGGTCGCTGTTGCTGCGGCACAAATATGCGCGGCTACGGCCGAGGCTGAACCACCGGATGAGCCACCAGGCACGAGGGCTGCGTTGGAATTGTTGCGGCGCCAGGGATTGATGACGTTGCCGTAGTAACTGGTCTCGTTGGACGAGCCCATGGCAAATTCATCCATGTTGAGCTTGCCCAGCATGACAGCGCCATCGCGCCAGAGGTTGCTGGTGATTGTCGATTCATACTCCGGCTTGAAGCCATCAAGGATATGGCTGCAGGCCTGGGTGTGGATGCCCTTGGTGGCGAAAAGATCCTTGATCCCCAGCGGAATGCCTTCCAGGGCACCGCCTTCGCCTTTTGCCAACCTGGCGTCTGAAGCTTTCGCCATGTCGCGCGCCTTTTCCGGCGTCTCAACGATGTAGGCGTTGAGAATGCGGGCGCGTTCCATGTTGGCGAGGTAGGCATTGGTGAGATCGAGCGCCGAGAATTGTTTCTTGCGCAAGCCGTCGCGTGCGGCGGCGATGGTGAGTGCGGTGAGGTCGGTCATTCGATCACCTTCGGCACCAGGAAATAATCATCCTCACTGGCCGGCGCATTGGACGTGGCTGCCTTTGGATTGTTGCCATCCGTCACCACGTCGGCACGCATTTTCATTTTGACGGTGACGACAGACGTGAGCGGCTCAACGCCCGCCACGTCGACCTCATTCAACTGTTCAATCCAGTGCAGAATTGAATTCAACTCGCCGGCGAGGCGCTCGACATTTTCTTCCTTCACCTTGATGCGGGCGAGTTTGGCAACGCGGCGCACGGTGGCTTGATCAACTGACATAAAAACACGCCCTGTTAGATGTGAGGCCGCTGATTAGCAGTCTAGGAGTTAACCTGCAACTTGGCTTTCTGGGTGCCTTTTTCGTCGAAATTGCCGTCGCGCAGCCAGGCTTCAAACGCATCGCGGACCTTCGGCCACTCGCTGTCGAGCATGGCAAACCAGGCGGTGTCCCGGTTACGACCCTTGACGATGAAGTGCTGCCGGAAAATGCCTTCAAAGGTGAAGCCGAAACGCAGTGCGGCCCGGCGCGACGGCGCATTGAGCGAATCGCATTTCCATTCAAGGCGGCGCACTCCCAAATCCTCAAAGCAGTGGCGCATCATGAGATAGATGGTTTCGGTAGCTTCGCGGGTTTGCTGCAATTCGGGCGACATCCAGATATGGCCGATCTCAATCACACCGTTGGTGGCATCATTGCGCATGAAAGCACCCATGCCGAGAGCGCGGTTGGAACCCCTGCTGACGAATGCATAGAACCAGGGATCGCGAGCGGCTTCGCGTTGCTTGAGCCACTCGGTGAACTCTTCCAGCGAGACAAAAGGGCCATAGGCCAAATACGTCCAGATAAGGTTATGCGGGTCCTTGCCGTCGAATGCGGCATAGAGGTCGGCTGCGTGCTTGGCTGCTGACACGGGCACCAGCCGCATCCAGCGGCCATGGAGGGGGCGCAGGTCGGGCACATTGCCGACCGGCAGGGGATCCACAACAGCGCCCACGGGTCGGTCAATTTTTTTTGCCATTTTGGGTCTTTCCGCTCACAATTCTCAGGTTATGCAATAACGCAGCTTTACCTGCTTGCCAAATCGTCTAGTGAAGGGCCATGTCCACCCATCTTGTTGCACTCCAGTCCGCTTTGGAAAAGCTGCCCGCGAACGCCCGTCTCATGGGATTGGATCTGGGCACCACCACCATTGGCATCGCCACCAGTGATTTGACCCGCCAGATCGCAACGCCGGTTACCACCATTGCCCGCAAGAAATTCACGCCGGATGCCATGGAGCTTTTGGGCATAGCGGCACGGGAAAATGTTGGCGTGCTGGTGCTGGGCCTGCCCATCAACATGGATGGCAGCGAGGGCCCAAGGGCGCAAGCCACACGGGCCTTTGCACGCAATCTGGCAAAGCTCACGGATTTGGCCATCGTCTACTGGGATGAGCGGCTGTCCACCGCCGCCGTTGAACGCATGCTTATTCAGGCGGATACATCACGGGCCAAGCGTGACAAGGCGATCGACAAGCTGGCCGCTGCCTACATCCTGCAATCGGCCCTTGATGCCCTGAGGCCTGCGTGACCCAGTCGTTTCTCGCACTTCTACCCGTCTTCATCGTCATCCTGGTGGGCTTTGGCTTGCGTCGCAGTGGCCTCATTGCCGCTGATCATTGGGCAGCGCTTGACCATCTCTGCTACTTCGTCCTGTTTCCCGCCATCATCTTCAAGGAGATTGCGGCTGCCGACTTTTCCAACATCCCAGTGTGGTCCATGGCCCTAGCCATGATGCTGGGCATATCAACCATGTTTGTGGTGCTGCTGGCCTTGCAGAGGCCGCTGATTTCCGCGTTGAAAATTGACGGGCCCCAATTTTCCAGCTTCTTCCAGGGTGCCACCCGCTGGCACACGTTCATTGCCCTTGCCATCATTCCCATTTATTTCGGCCAGTCGGCCCTGGCGCTGGGTGGCCTGAGTGCAGCCGCCATGACGCCATTGCTCAACATCGTCAATGTAGCGGTGATTTCGGTGCACGGATCGGGTGCCAGGATGGATGCACGTAGCATAGGCTGGTCCATCGTCAAGAACCCGTTTGTGCTGTCGTCACTTGGCGGGGTGCTGTGGAAGGTCTTGCACTTGCCCCTGCCCGGCATGGGGGTTCAGGTCCTGGATATGATCGGAAAGGGAGCCTTGGGGCTGGCTCTGCTTGCCGTGGGTGCCGGCCTGCGCATCGACGAGGCCCTGTCCACCAAGGGGCCAGTGCTCCTCGCCACCGTCCTTAAACTGCTCGTTATGCCAGTTCTGATGGCCATTTGGCTGAAGCTGCTGGGGGTTACCGGCGAGGCTGCGGCGGTTGCCATTCTGTGTGGTGCGGTGCCTACGGGTTCCGGCGCCTACGTGCTGGCCAAGCAGATGGGGGGAGATGCGCCAATGGTTGCCAGCATTCTTACTTTGCAGGTAATTTGTGCAGCGGTAACTATTCCACTGGTATTGAGCTTTCTTGTCTGATTTTCGGCAGGTTTTGCTTGCGGCAGGGGATTTTAGCCCTTACACAGCCAATTTTAATGAACCTGATATCGCACCGCCCGCAGATTCTCGACAGTCAGCACTTCCTGGCGATCGATGATATTTCGTTCAGCGAAATCAACACCCTGCTTGACCTCGCCCAGTCCTATGTGACGGAGGGCAGCGCCCGCAGCCGGCAAAGCCAGCTGCTGGCCGGACAAACCCAGGTCAATCTGTTCTTCGAAGCGTCAACCCGCACACAAAGTTCGTTTGAAATTGCCGGCAAGCGCCTTGGCATGGATGTCATGAACATGGCGGTTTCAACGTCGGCCATGTCCAAGGGCGAAACGGTTCTTGATACGGCCATGACCATCAACGCCATGCACCCCAATTTCCTGGTGGTGCGGCATCCGTCGTCTGGTGCGGTGGAGCTGCTCGCCCAAAAAGTGTCCTGCGCGGTCATCAATGCCGGTGACGGGCAGCACGAACATCCTACGCAGGCGCTGCTTGATGCGCTGACCATCCGCCGGCACAAGATCGTGATTGAGGGCCTGAAGATTGCCATTTGTGGCGATGTCCTGCACAGCCGGGTGGCCCGCTCCAACATTCACCTGCTCAACAAACTCGGCGCAAGGGTGCGGGTGGTGGCGCCCTCGACCTTGCTTCCCACCGCCATCAGCAATTTTGGGGTGGAGGTTTTCCACACGATGCATGAGGGACTGCGCGATGCGGACGTGGTCATGATGCTGCGCCTGCAGCTTGAACGCATGAGCGGCGCCTTCGTGCCGTCGCAGCGGGAATACTACAATTTCTATGGCCTCAATGATGAGAAGCTGAAGTTTGCCAAGCCGGACGCTTTGGTCATGCATCCCGGGCCGATGAACCGCGGCGTCGAGATTGACTCCAACGTGGCGGACGGCGCGCAATCCGTCATCCGTGAACAGGTCGAGATGGGTGTGGCCGTGCGCATGGCCGTGCTTGATGCCCTGTCGCGCAATTGGCGCGGCGGAGAACCCGCATGATTGGTCCGGGGGGAGTTTCGCAGCGGCGCGCCTATGTCAACGCCACCGTCATTGACCCCGTTTCCGGGCTCAACGGTCCCGGCGGCATCCTCATCGACGATGGCTGGATATTGTCCGTTGGCCCCAAGGTCACGCGCGAGTCGCTGGGCGTTGGCACCACGATGATGGATTGCACCGGGCTGACCCTCATTCCGGGGCTGATTGACATGCGGGTGTTCACCGGCGAACCCGGCACCGAATACCGCGAAACGCTGGCCACCGCGTCCGAGGCGGCAGCGGCGGGTGGTGTGACCACCATGATCGTCATGCCGAATACCCAGCCCGTGATCGACGATGCGGCCATCGTTGACTATGTCCTGCGGCGCGCGCGCGCGATACGGCCCTGGTGCGGGTGGCACCCATGGCAGGCATCACCAAGGGACTTGCCGGTGAACTGATGAGTGAAATCGGTGGCCTCAAGGAAGCCGGCGCCGTGGCGGTGACAGAAGGTACCCATTCGGTTGCCAATGCCAATCTTTTCCGCCGTGCCCTCACCTACGCCAAGGATTTTGACATGCTGGTGGTACAGCATGTGGAAGAGCCAAGCCTGTCTCGTGGCGTCATGAATTCCTCCGAACAGGCGTCGCGGCTGGGCCTTGCCGGCATTCCAGCCATTTCCGAAGTCATCATGCTGGAGCGGGATATTCGCCTGGTGGAAATGACGGGTGCCCGTTATCACGCCTCGCAGGTGTCCTGTGCCGAGTCCCTCTCCGTTATCCGCGCTGCCAAGGTGAAGGGATTGCCCGTGACCTGTGGCGTTTCAGTGCACCATCTTACGCTCAACGAAAATGACATTGGCGCCTATCGCACGTTCTTCAAGATTTCGCCGCCATTGCGAAGCGAGGCGGACCGGCGCGCCCTGGTGGCGGCCGTGATTGATGGCACCATTGACGTCATCGTATCGTCGCATGATCCGCAAAGTGCTGACACCAAGCGCCTGCCATTCGCGGAAGCCGCCTTCGGGGCCATTGGCCTTGAAACCATGCTGTCTGCAGCACTCGGTCTTTTCCACAACGGCAACATGCCGCTGAGCCGCCTGATTGAAACCATGTCGGCAAAGCCCGCGGAAATCCTGGGATTGGAAACAGGGCGCCTGGCCCCGGGTGCGCCCGCTGATTTTGTCCTGGTTGACCTTAACCTCAGCTGGACGGTGCAGGAAGCCAAACTGCATTCGCGGTCGAAGAATTCGCCGTTGGAAGATTGCACACTGGAGGGGCGTGTCGTTGAAACCGTCGTTGCAGGACGCACGGTTTACGCATACGCTCGGTAAATGACAATGCAACTGGTCGCAGCACTCATCGGTTACCTGTGTGGCAGCATTCCTTTCGGTCTTTTGCTGGCACGGGCCGCCGGACTTGGCGATGTGCGTAAAGTTGGGTCCGGCAATATCGGTGCCACCAATGTCTTGCGGCTGGGCAATAAGAAAATTGCTGCTGCCACGCTCCTGCTCGATGCGCTCAAGGGTGCGGTTCCGGTTCTGATCATGAATTATTTTGGTGGCGTTGAAGCCGGCATCACTGCAGGTCTTGCCGCCATGGCAGGTCACATCTTTCCCGTGTGGCTGGGTTTCAAGGGGGGCAAGGGCGTGGCCACCAATGTGGGCGTGCTGTTTGGCCTGTACTGGCCGCTGGGCCTGATCTTCATTGGCATCTGGCTGGTTCTGGCCTTCCTCTTCCGCCTGTCGTCGCTGGCGGCCCTTGTGGCATCGCTGCTCACGCCATTCTGGGTATATGTTTTTGACCAGACCCAGCTGCGCTGGCCCACCATTGCGATTGGCCTTGTCATCTGGATCATGCATCGTGAGAACATTTTGCGGTTGATGAAAAACAAGGAGCCGCGCATTGACCTTGGGAAAAAGAGTTGAATATTGGCGGTATTGCTTGATCAAAAACAGCG
>JANMKJ010000071.1:0-4260 GCA_031371945.1 Rhodobiaceae bacterium | reverse complement strand
CCGTCAATGGCTTCCTGCTTGAAGCCCATCATCTTGGCGAGGTCAAAGGTGGGTGAAACGGTAATGCCCATCTTGGCGAAGGAGTGACCTGCCTCGGCGTAAAGTTCCGAGGCGTGCAGCAGGGCTTTGGAGGGAATGCAGCCCACATTGAGGCAGGTGCCGCCATGGGTGCTGCGCTTTTCGACAACTGCAACCTTCAGGCCCAACTGGGCAGCGCGGATGGCGCAGACATAGCCGCCGGGGCCGGTGCCGATTATCGTGAGGTCAAATTGTTCAGCCATTTTCGGGTTCCATTCACTCGTCGCGTTACTAAATACTACGGCCGCCGGAGACGCCCAGGTAGGTTCCTGTGACATAGGAGGCCTTGTCCGATGCCAGCCAGACAATTGCTTCAGCCACTTCCTGGGCGGTTCCTTCCCGTTGCATGGGAAGCTGGCCGCGTAATTGGGCGATGCGGTCTGGAATGCCACCGGACGCGTGGATGTCGGTATCGATGATGCCTGGCCTGACCGCGTTGACACGGATGCCTTCGGTCGCCACCTCGCGCGCCAGGCCAAGCGTGAACGTATCGATGGCGCCCTTGCTGGTTGCGTAGTCGACAAACATGTGGGCCGCTCCCAGGGTTGCTGCGGCGGACGACACGTTGACGATGGCTCCACCCTTGCCGCCATGACGGGTCGACATGCGTTTGACTGCCTCGCGGGCACACAATATTGAACCGGTAATGTTGATGGTGAACATGCGCCGCAGGCGTTCGGCGGAAACCTCATCGATGCGGGCCTGCACGTCCACGACGCCAGCATTATTGATCAGGACCTGCAGTGGCCCAAGCTTGTCGGCGGCATTGAACAGCGCGATGATATCGCTTTCGAGGCCCACATCACCGCGGATGGCAGTGGCCTTGCCGCCGTCTCTCTCGATTTCGGCCACGACGTTGTCAGCCGCCTGGCGGTTGGACACATAGTTGACCACGACATGGAAGCCCTGGCCGCCCAAGAGTTTCGAGGTTGCCGCACCTATGCCGCGGCTGCCACCGGTTACGATTGCAACGCCGGTCACGGTTGCTTGCCCCTATAAGTCAAGCAGGGCACGCTGGGGATCTTCGAGGCCTTCCTTGACCCGCACCAGGAAAGTGACGGCTTCCTTGCCGTCAACGATGCGATGATCATAGGACAGGGCGAGATACATCATCGGGCGGATCACCACCTGGCCATTGATGGCCATGGGGCGCTCCTGGATCTTGTGCATGCCGAGGATGCCCGATTGCGGCGCGTTGAGGATGGGGGTGCTCATCAGCGAGCCATAGACGCCGCCATTGGAGATGGTGAAGGTGCCGCCTTGCATGTCAGCGATCTGCAGCTGGCCATCGCGGGCCTTTTTGCCGAAGTCGGAGATGGCCTTTTCGATGGTGGCAAACGACATCAGGTCGGCATTGCGCACCACCGGCACCACAAGGCCCCTTTCGGTACCGACGGCCACGCCGAGATGATAGTAATTCTTGTAGACCAGATCATCACCGTCGATCTCGGCGTTGACGGCGGGAACGTCTTTCAATGCCTGGATCACGGCCTTGGCAAAGAAACTCATGAAGCCGAGCTTCACGCCGTGCTTTTTCTCGAACACATCCTTGAACGAATTGCGCAGTGCCATCACGGCGGTCATGTCCACCTCGTTGAAGGTGGTAAGCATGGCGGCGGTGTTCTGGGCATCCTTCAGGCGGCGCGCGATGGTGAGGCGCAGCCTCGACATTTTCACGCGCTCTTCGGCGCCGGCTACGGCGACGACGGGTGAGGGCACCGTGGCGATCGTCGCGGGGCGGGCCAAATGCTCGATCATGTCACCCTTGGTGATGCGGCCGTCTTTTCCGGTTGCTGCAACAGTCGCGGGGTCGACGCTGTTTTCGGTGACCATCTTGCGTACGGCGGGCGACAGCGGCATCTCGGCTGCAGGAGCAGGAGCAGGTGCAGCCTCAACCTTTGCCGCCAAAGGAACGGCAGGTGCGGGAGCGGCTGCTGTGGGCTTTGCGGGTGCCGCATCGGCAGCCCCTTCCATGATGGCGCCGAGGAGAGCGCCGACATTCACCGTGGTGCCGGTGGGTGCCGAGATGCTCATCAATTTTCCGGATGCGGGTGCTGGCACCTCAACGGTGACCTTGTCGGTTTCCAGCTCCACCATAGGCTCATCGGCCTTGACCGTATCACCCACTTGCTTGAACCATTTTGCGATGGTGGCTTCGGTGACAGACTCACCAAGGGCGGGGACGCGAATTTCTTTAGCCATTTTTTTGTTCCTGTTTTTCCTTAGGCCAATGCTTCGTCGAGGAACGCTTTCAATTCCCTGAGATGCCTGCTCATGAGTCCGGTGGCGGTAGATGCGGACGGGTTGCGACCGGCATAGCGCGGCCGGGTGTTCTTTGCCTTGATGAACTCGAGAACCCGTTCAATGTTGGGCTGGGCATAGGTCCAGGCTCCCATGTTCATGGGTTCTTCCTGGCACCACATGAACTCGGCGTTTTTGAAGCGTGCAAGCTCAAGGATCAAGGCCTTGTGCGGCCACGGATAGAGCTGCTCGACGCGCAGCAGGTAGATATCGGTGAGACCGCGCTTTTCACGCTCTTCAAACAGGTCATAGTAGACCTTGCCGGAACACATGACGACACGGCGGATCTTGTCATCGGCGGCAAGCTTGACAGGCCCTTCCTTGTTGACTTCAGCGTCATCCCACAGGGTACGGTGGAACGAGGTTCCCGCACCAAATTCTTCCAATCGCGAGGTGGCCCGCTTGTTGCGCAACAGGGACTTGGGCGTCATCACGATGAGGGGCTTGCGGATATCGCGCTTGAGCTGGCGGCGCAGCACATGGAAATAATTTGCTGGCGTCGTGCAATTGGCAATCTGCATGTTGTCTTCGGCGCACATCTGGAGAAAGCGTTCAAGCCGTGCAGAGGAATGCTCCGGTCCCTGCCCCTCATAGCCGTGGGGCAGCAGGCACACGAGGCCAGACATGCGCAGCCACTTGCGTTCGCCACTCGAAATGAACTGGTCGAACAGGACTTGTGCGCCGTTGGCAAAGTCGCCGAACTGGGCTTCCCAAATGGTGAGCGTGTTGGGTTCGGCCAGGGAGTAGCCATATTCAAAACCAAGTACCGCCTCTTCCGACAGCATGGAGTTGATGGCTTCAATCTTGACCTGCTGATCTTTGACCATGTGGTTCAGCGGTGTGTAAAGCTTGCCGGTTTGCTGGTCGACCAGCACGGCGTGGCGTTGCGAGAAGGTGCCGCGCTGCACGTCCTGGCCGGAAAGGCGGATCTTGAACCCGTCATCCAGCAGGGTGGCGAAGGCGAGGTTTTCACCCATGGCCCAATCGAGGCCTGTGCCATCCTCAACCATCTTGCGGCGGGCATCGAGTACGCGCTGCATGGTCTTGTGGAGCGAGAAGGACTTTGGAACCTTGGTGACCTTGAAGCCAATGTCTCGCAGCTTGGAAATTTCAACGCCGGTCAGGCCCTTGCGTGGATCGTCCAGGTCCTTGGCCGAGGTCATGCCGGACCACCGGCCATCAAGCCAGTCAGCCTTGTTGGCCTTGTAGCCTTCCGACGCGGAAAAATCCTCATCAAGGCTCTTGCGGTAATCGGCCTTCATCGCATCGAACTCTTCAGCGGTGATGACGCCCTCGGCAATGAGGCGGGCCGAATAGATGTTGACGATGGTCTTGTGGGTGGCAATTTCCTTGTACATCAAGGGCTGGGTAAAGAACGGTTCATCGGTTTCATTGTGGCCAAAGCGGCGATAACAGAACATGTCGATGACGACGGGCTTCTTGAATTTCTGGCGAAACTCGGTTGCTATCTTGGCGGCAAACACCACGGCTTCCGGATCGTCACCATTGGCATGGAAAATCGGCGCCTCGATCATTTTGGCAACGTCGGACGGATAGGGCGAGGAACGCGAGAACTGCGGGCTGGTGGTAAAGCCAATCTGGTTGTTGACGATGAAGTGGATGGAGCCACCGGAGCGGTGGCCGCGCAGTCCTGAGAGCCCGAAGCATTCCGCCACCACGCCCTGACCGGCGAAGGCCGCATCACCATGGATGAGCAGGGGAAGGACGGAAGTGCGTTCCCTGTCGCCGCGCTGGTCCTGCTTGGCGCGGGCCTTGCCGAGAACCACGGGGTCAACAATTTCCAGATGGGACGGGTTTGCGGTGAGCGAGAGATGTACGGTGTTGCCGTCGAACACACGGTCAGACGACGAGCCCAGGTGA
>JANMKJ010000023.1:0-11410 GCA_031371945.1 Rhodobiaceae bacterium | reverse complement strand
ACCGGCACGTGCGTTGCCTTGTAGCCCAGAATATCAGCCGCCATCAGGTTGGGATAAACGTAAAGTCCAACGGAAGCCTGCTCCTTGTCCTTGCCAGCCTTGTCCTTGAACTGGGTCATGCGGTTAAGCCATCCCAGCCTTGCCACGCAGTTGAAAATCCACGCGAGCTCAGCATGCTCGGCAACCTGGCTTTGGTTGAAAATGATGGAACGCTTGGGATCAAGACCACAGGCGAGGTACGCCGCAGTCACATCCAGAATTGCCTTGCGCAGCTCCTTGGGTTCCTGCCACATGGTAATGGCGTGCATGTCGACCACGCAATAAATGCACTCATGGGTTTCCTGCAACTTGATCCAGTTCAGCATGGCGCCGAGGTAGTTGCCGAGGTGCAAATTTCCGGTGGGCTGCATGCCGGAAAATACCCGGGGCGTGAAAGTGGTCATCAGAGGAATCCTAAATCTCAACGATGGCCGCCTTATGCCCGCAAATCCCCACTGTGAAAAGGCCTAGCGTTTTATCGCAGACTTCAACTCACCCCAGCTCATAGCGCCGGAAATGTGGGCAAAAACAAAGTAACTGGCGATTCCAGCGCCAACCAAGGCAAGAAGGCTCCAAAGGGACACCAGAAACCTGGCTGATTCTGCAAAATTCGCCTGCAAATACCAGTAGCCCAACAGCAGTATAACGCCCATGAGTAGACCCGACACCAAGATGCGGGGCAGCCTTTTTTTGAACCTGTCATCGGGCCTGTAATACCCGCGCTGCACCAGTGCCATGGTTAACAGCAGCGCATTTACCCAAGCCGCAATTGATGTAGCCATGGCAATGCCCACGTGGCCAAACCACCGCGACAGCACCAGGCTCGCCACGATATTGATGGCCACAGAAATTATGGCAAACCGCATCGGGGTTTTGGTATCTTCACGGGCGTAGAAACCGGGCTGGAACACTTTGGTCATTGCAAATGCAGGCAACCCGGCGGCAAACGCCAATACGGCAGGTGCCACTGCGAGCGTGTCGGCGTTCTTGAATGCGCCATGTTCAAACACCGTATGCAGTATGGCAACGGGAATAGCCATGAGGGCAATCGCCGAAGGAATTGTGAGAAACAGCGAGAGTTCCAACGCCCGGTTCGAGCTCTGCATGGCAGCCGCTTCGTCTCCGGCCCGGAGCTTTCGTGACAGGTCGGGCAACAGCACGACACCAATCGCCACACCGATTACGCCAAGCGGCAGTTGGTAAAGCCTGTCGGCGTAATAGAGATAGGCCACGGCGCGATCGATGCTGGTGGCAATAATGGTGGCAATCAGCAAATTGATTTGCATGATGCCGCCGGAAATTATGCCCGGGACTGAAAGCGCCAGCACCCGCTTTACGTCTGCATTGATCTTTGGCCATTGGGGCAGGAGTGGCATTCCTGCCCGCCGGCAAGCAACAGCCAGCAACGCATACTGCGCCACGCCGGCAATGGAAACTCCCCACGCAAATATGTACCCGGTGGTAGCGCTGTTTCCGGTCTGAAAGTACCAGGCAACGACGTTGGATAAAATCATGACGATGTTCAGCAGGATGGGTGCTGCGGCCGCAGCCGTGAAACGATTGAGACTGTTCAACACGCCCGATTGCAGTGCTGTCAGCGACATGAACAGCAAATAGGGAAAGCAGATACGTGTGAGGTCAATGGCCAACTGCAGCTTCTGCGGATCGTGGGTGAAACCCGGTGCAATAACATAGATGATCACCGGCATGGCGACCATGGCACCAATGGTAAACAGCAGGAGCCAAGCCAGCAGGACTGAAAAAATTTCAATGGCGAATCGATGCGCCGCCTCCGGCCCCTCGCCTTCAATCTTGCGGGCAAATTGTGGAACAAAGGCCGAGTTGAAGGCGCCTTCGGCAAAGAGTGCCCGAAACAGGTTGGGAAAGCGTTGCGCCACAAAAAATGCCTCGGCAATGGGGCCAGTGCCAAGGGTAAAGGCCACCAACTGGTCACGCAGGAATCCGAGCACCCGGCTTACCATTGTGAGCCCGCCAACTGTTGCGGCAGATTTGAGAAGTGACATTAACGAAACCCTTCAGACAAGGCTCTTACCGCATTTTCAGCCCGATTTCGCAAGCTTTTCCTCGTCTGGGCGCAAGACTTTCATCAGTTCCCGCTCAATTTGCGCATGGCGTGCCGGGTTCACAATCTTTCCGCCCGTAAGGTCGGTCACGTAAAATACGTCAATGGCCTTTTCACCAAATGTTGTGATGTGCGCTGATGCAATGTTCAGGCTGAGATGGAACAAGGCGTCCGTCAAATTGTAGAGCAGGCCGATACGGTCCAGCCCGTTAATCTCGATCACGGTGAATCGATTGGACGACTGGTTGTCGATGATGACGCGCGGCTCGACCGAGAAGGCCTTGATGCGGGTCCGGTGCTGGTTGATGCTGGCGACAGCTTCTTTCAGCCGCAGTTGTCCATGCAATGCCTTTTTGATTATTTCCGTAATGCGTTCCGCCCGCCGCCGCTCATCGTCCTCTGTAGAAAATTCCCTTTGAATGAGAATGGTGTCCAGTGCCATGCCCTCGGTGGTTGTGAAAATCTGAGCCCCCATGATGTTGGCGCCGGCGGCGGCACACGCGCCGGTGATCAGCGCCAGCAGGCGGGGATGGTCGGGTGCATAGATTGTCAATTCCGTAATTGCCGTAAACGCGTCGGTAAGGATTTCGGTAACGATACTGCGCGGCATGGCGCGCTCTATCAGTGCTTGATGGGATATCTGCTTTTGCAAGCTCGTGTTCAGCCAGTATACATCATATTGTCGGCCGGTTGCGGCCTTGGCCTGGTTCTCGGTCCATTTGGGAAAATTGGCGATAAAGCGTTTCTGTGATTCCAGCACCCTGTAAGCCCGTGTACCACCGACGTGACCGCCGGTAAGTACGGGCTCGGCTTCCGAATACAGTGTGCGCAGCAGCTGTCCCTTCCAGCCGTTCCAGACCCCGGGGCCAACCGCCCGGATATCTACCACAGTCAGGATAATCAGCAGCTTGAGCCGCTCCGGGCTCTGCACAATCTCGGTAAAATCAAGAATTGTCTTGAAGTCGTTGAGATCGCGCATTTGCGCTGTTTCACTCATCAGCAGATGATGGCGAATAAGCCAAGCCGTGGTTTCAGTCTCTTCGGCGTTAAGACCGAAGCGCGGTCCAAGGCTTCGGGCAATACGTTCTCCGGCAATGGAATGATCTTCAGTCCGGCCCTTGGCAATGTCGTGCAGCAGCGTTGCAACGTAGAGCGACCTTCGGCTCTTGAGGGTCGGAAAAATTTCTGCCGCAAGGGGATGTTCTGCCGAGAGGTTGCCCTTTTCTATGGAGGCAAGTGCGCCCACAGCACGAATGAGGTGCTCGTCGACAGTGTAGTGGTGATACATGTTAAACTGCATCATGGCCACGATGCGGCCAAATTCCGGAATAAAACGGCCCAGTACGCCAGCCTCGTTCATCATGCGCAGCAGGGTTTCAGCCGAATTGCTGTTGGTAAGCATGTCCAGAAAAAGCGCGTTCGCCTCAGGATTTTTTCGCAGGTCCTTGTCGATGAGAGAAAGCGACATCCGTACGGTTTTCAGGGCATCCGGGTGTATTTCGGCGCCATGAACACTTGCAATGGAGAACAAGCGAATAATATTTACGGGGTCATCTTTCAGCGTGTGGGCCGTAGCCAGTGCAATGCGGCCGCTTTCAAAACGAAAGCCCTTGTGCTCAGGAATTTTCCCTGAGGCCCGTGGCATGAACCGCCCCATCATGCGGCTGAGAACGGGCACATCCTTGACCTGGCGAGCTTCGAGACTGGCACAGAAGATGCGGGTGAGGTCGCCCACTTCCTTGGCAATCAGGAAATAGTGCTTCATGAAGCGCTCAACGTTCTTGAGTCCCGCATGGGACTGGTATCCCAGCCTGCGGGCCAATTCCGCCTGCCTGTCAAAGCTCAACCGGTCTTCACCGCGTCCTGCAATGAAATGCAACTGGCAGCGCACCGCCCACAGGAAATTCTCGCATTTTTGGAATCTGGCCAATTCCTCATGGGTGAATGCGCCTTTGTCGGCAAGCTCCTCGGGCGAATTCGTGTCATAAATGAATTTCGCGATCCAGAACAACGTGTGCAAATCGCGCAGGCCACCCTTGCCATCCTTCAGGTCGGGCTCGACGAGATACCGGCTTTCGCCACTTTTGGCCAACCGTGCATCACGTTCGGCCAGCTTGTCGGCCACAAATTTCCTGGCACCCGTCTGCACGATATCGCGCCGGAACATGACCTGCATCTGCTCGCTTAGTGCCCGGTTGCCGCAAATGAATCTGGCCTCAAGGATAGACGTCAAAATCGTGTTGTCGGTTTTTGCGAGGCGCACGCATTCTTCACTGCTGCGGGTGGCGTGCCCTACCTTCAGGCGAAGGTCCCACAATGTATAGAGTACGAATTCGATGAGCTTGCCACTTGATGCATCCTGCTTGCCGGGCAACAGGAAAAGCAGATCGATGTCCGAACCCGGTGCAAGTGTGCCACGTCCATAGCCCCCGGTGGCTATGATTGCCAATTCCTGGCCACCTACATTTTGATAAACCCGCATCTGCAGGAATTCATAAAGCGTTTGAATGATCTCGTCCTGCACATAGGCAAGATTCTTGGCACACTGGGTTCCCTTGCCGTCCTTCAACAGGCGCCGCTCGGCCTCACCCCGCCCGCTTTTCAAAACTGCCTTGAGAAGTTCAACAATTGCCGGCCGAAGTTTGATCAAGTCCGTCCCAAAGGTCGCAGCCGTAGTCCTAAGGCCTTTGCGCAAGGCAGCTACTTCAATCAACTTTTCCGGTTGCTGAATGGCAAACACCGTCATTGCGCATCTTTCAGTCTGGCTTTGAGCTCGTAAAGAAACGCCAACGCTTCGCGGGGTGAAAGTTCATCGGGACGCATCGTTGAAATCATTCCTTCGATTTCACTTTTCTGGGCGTCCGGCATATTTTCAGAATCTTGCGAAACTGCAAACAGCGGTAGGTCATCAACAAGTGTGTCACGTTTCAGGGCGCGCTCACTTTTTTCGAGCTGGGCCAGTATGGTGGAGGCCCGTCTGGTAACAGTTGACGGCAGTCCTGCCAACTTTGCCACCTGAATGCCATAGGACCGGTCCGCGACGCCCGCCACAACTTCATGCAGGAAAATGACTTCACCCTTCCAATCCTTCACCTTGACGGTGGCATTTGCCAGGCCATCAAGTTTGGCGGCAAGTGCGGTCAATTCATGGTAATGGGTTGCAAAGAGAGCACGGCAGCGGTTGGCTTCATGCAAATGCTCAACCGTGGCCCAGGCAATGGAGAGCCCGTCGAACGTGGCAGTGCCTCTTCCTATTTCGTCCAGAATGACCAGCGAACTTTCTGTGGCCTGATTGAGGATTGCCGCCGTCTCAACCATCTCAACCATGAAGGTGGAGCGCCCGCGCGCCAGATCATCGGCTGCACCGACACGGCTGAACAATTTGTCCACGACGCCTATATGCGCATGGGTTGCGGGCACATACGAGCCCATTTGGGCAAGAATCACAATCAGCGCATTCTGCCTCAAAAACGTTGATTTTCCGGCCATATTGGGGCCAGTGAGCAGCCAGAGCCGTTTGCCATCCGTTGAAAGATCACAATCATTGGCAATAAAGGCACTCTCACCCTTGGCCTGCAGAACGCTTTCGACCACCGGGTGGCGCCCGCCTGAAATTTCAAAGGCACGCGAGTGGTCGATGACAGGCCGCACATAACGCCGCCGCTCGGCGAGTTCAGAAAGCGATGAGGCGACATCTATCGCTGCAAGGGCTGCTGCAATGTGGGAAATAACGTCTTTGGCGTCAGCCACACCTTCCACAAAGCCATTGAAGGTCTCCACTTCGATGGCCAGGGCACGCTCTGCGGCCGCAGCGATTCGCTGTTCAAGTTGCGACAGTTCAAGGGTGGTGAATCGCATGGCGTTGGCAACTGTCTGCCGATGAATGAATTCCCCTGCGAAGTGGCCGCCCTGCAGGATCGCCGCACTCTGGGCAGAGACTTCAACGAAATAGCCTATCATGTTGTTGTGCCGGATTTTCAGATTCTTGATTGCCACCCGCTCGCAATAACGTGCTTGCAAATCGGCAATCACCCTTCGTGTATCATCGCGAAGGGCGCGCGCTGTATCAAGTTCTTCGTTGAAACCCTGCCGAATGAAATTACCGTCCCGCGCCTGTAGTGGCACTTCATCGAAAAGTCCCTGCTCAAGCCGATTGACCAAGGCATGGGGAACTTTGCCAATGAGCTGCGATGCGGCGCCTAGATTGGCGGGAAGCGATTCAGTCTTGAGTAACGACCCAATGGCCTCGGCACAGTTAAGCCCATCACGGATGGCCACCAAATCTCGCGGGCCGCCCCGCCCTAACGCCAGGCGCCCCAAGGCCCGTTCAAGATCAGGCATTGCCTTGAGTTTCTGCCGCGCAGTTTCCCGCAGAGATGACACGTCCTTGAAAAAGCTGATCTCGTCAAGCCGTGCATCTATAGTCGCGGCCTGCGCCAGGGGCTGCCCCAGCCTGCTCATCAGAAGCCGCGCACCTGCGGCGGTCACGGTGAAGTCAATAACTGACAGGACGCTGCCCGCTTTTTCGCCGGATAACTTGCGAGTCAGCTCAAGGTTAATGCGTGTTGCTGCATCAATTTGCAGGCCACCACGATCATCTTCCCGCTGCGGACTGCGGAGGTAGGGGACCTTGCCGACCTGGGTGAGCAGAATGTAATCAAGCAAGGAACCGAGGCTGGCAAGTTCTGCCCGCGAAAATGCCCCGAAGCCATCAAATGTGGCAACACTGAAATGGTCTTTCAGGCGCCTCTCTGCCGAAAGGCTTTCAAAACGCGAAGCGGGTAGTGCCGTTATGGCAGCACCCGATTCTTCCAGCGTCGCGTGAATGAGACCATCGTCATTCAAAACGTCACTGAGGATGACTTCGCGAGGTTCAAGCCGGGCCAGATCAGCAGCCAGGCGCTTTGTGTCGGTGATTATTGTCGAAAATTCGCCCGATGATATATCGGCCCAGGCAAGGGCCAGCTCTGTGGTGCCACGCGTGGCAGCAAGGCATGCCAGGTAGTTGTTGGCGCGCGATTCCAGCAACGTGTCCTCGGTGAGGGTGCCTGGTGTAACCAGGCGCACTACGCTTCTGCGCACCACGGATTTGCCACCGCGCTTCTTGGCTTCGGCAGGGTCTTCCATTTGCTCACAAACGGCGACGCGGTGTTCCAGACGTATGAGCTTCTGCAGATACTGGTCAGCGGCATGAATGGGAACGCCACACATGGGAATATCCAAACCCAAGTGCTTTCCCCGCTTGGTCAGGGCAATGCCCAAGGCGCGCGATGCGGTTTCTGCGTCCTCGAAAAACAGCTCGTAGAAATCACCCATCCGGTAGAACAGAAGGTATCCCGGATAGGCGGCTTTGATCTCCAGGAATTGGGCCATCATCGGCGTGGGCCTGTCCACACCGTTATCCGCGCCGGAAATCGTCGCCATCTCATTCATGGCTGTTCTATAACAGATAATGACACGGGCCTGTCATCCCTTCTTTGTAAAATTTAGAGCCTTGAGGATTGCACCCGGCCCCTCTAGACTCGAATGGCAATGGGAAACTGGACATCACTTCAATGAGCACCGACAGGAAAATCCACAAGCGGCCATCGATCACTGATGCGGAAGCGTTGGAATTCCATGCGCGGGGCAAACCCGGCAAGCTCGAGATCAACCCCACCAAGCCCATGGCGACCCAGCGCGACCTGTCATTGGCCTATAGTCCCGGTGTGGCCGTGCCGGTCCGCGCCATAGCCGAAAACCCGGATGCGGCCTATGACTATACTGCAAAAGGCAATCTGGTTGCCGTCATCACCAACGGCACCGCAATCCTGGGCTTGGGAGACTTGGGTGCGCTTGCTTCAAAGCCCGTCATGGAAGGCAAGGCCGTGCTGTTCAAGCGTTTTGCCGATGTGGATTCCATCGATCTTGAAGTGGATACCAAGGATGTTGACGAATTCATCGGCGCCGTGCGGTACCTTGGCCCCTCCTTTGGCGGCATAAACCTCGAAGACATCAAGGCACCTGAATGTTTCATGATTGAGCAACGCCTGCGTGAACTCATGGATATCCCGGTGTTCCATGACGACCAGCACGGTACCGCCATCATTGCAACTGCTGCCCTCATCAACGCGCTTCACATAACCAAGCGCGATCTCAAGAATTTCAAACTGGTGTGCAATGGGGCAGGTGCCGCCGCGATTGCCTGCATTGAGCTCGTAAAATCCATGGGCGTTCCAAGCGATAATGTGATCCTGGCCGATTCCAAGGGGGTGGTTTACCAGGGCCGTACCGAAGGCATGAACCAGTGGAAATCTGCCCATGCAAGTCCCACCAAGGCCAGAAGCCTGGCAGACGCCATGGAGGGAGCTGACGTATTTTTTGGTCTCTCGGTGGCAGGCGCCCTGACGCCCGCCATGGTCAAAAGCATGGCCAAGAATCCCATCATTTTTGCCATGGCCAACCCCGATCCCGAGATCCTCCCCGAGGACGTGGCCAAAATCCGCTCCGATGCCATCATGGCCACCGGCCGCTCCGACTATTCCAACCAGGTCAACAATGTTCTGGGCTTTCCCTATATTTTCCGTGGCGCCCTTGATGTCAGGGCCCGCACCATCAATGAAGAGATGAAAATTGCAGCGGCCCAGGCCCTGGCAAGCCTCGCTCGCGAAGATGTCCCCGATGAAGTGGCGGCCGCCTACCATGGCTCGAGGCTCAATTTCGGACCTGACTATCTTATTCCCGTGCCCTTTGATCCCCGTCTCATATCGCGAATACCTGTAGCCGTGGCAAAGGCTGCAATGGCGTCTGGCGTGGCGCGCAAGCATATAGCTGATCTCGATGAATATGCGGCACAGCTCTCGGCGAGGCTTGATCCCATCGCTGGAACACTGCAGGCGGTTTATGATTCCGTGCGCACCAAGCCCAAGCGCGTGGTCTTTGCCGAGGGCGAGGAAGACCGCATGATCCGAGCGGCCAACAGCTTTGCCACGGCTGGCCTTGGCAAAGCCATTCTTATTGGTCGAGAAAACGAGATTGCCAAAACACTAAATGCCAGCGGTCTTGAACTTCACGAAGACGTGGAGATCCTCAACGCCCGCATCACCGATCGCAACGTGGATTATGCAAATTTCCTCTATGACCGCCTGCAGCGCAAGGGCTTTCTGTTCCGCGACTGCCAGCGCTTTGTAAATCAGGACCGCAACGTGTTTGCCTCCTGCATGGTGGCCCTTGGTGATGCCGATGCCCTGGTCACCGGCCTTACCCGCAACTTCTCGGTGGCACTCGACAACGTGCGCCGGGCCATTGACAACCGCCCTGGCCACCGGCCGATCGGTGTTTCCATGGCGTTGGTGCGCGGCCGCACCGTGTTTATTGCCGATACATCCATTCATGAGTTGCCGAACCCCGACGAGCTCGCAGATATTGCCCAGGAAGCCGCAGGAGTGGCGCGGCGCTTCGGCTACGAGCCGCGCGTTGCATTCCTGTCCTATTCCACCTTCGGCTATCCCCGCGGCGAGCGCGCCGAATACGTCATCAATGCCGTTTCGGTGCTGGACAAGCGCAATGTCGATTTCGAGTATGATGGCGAAATGGCGGCCGACGTTGCATTGTCACGGGAAGTCATGGCCCAGTATCCGTTCTGTCGCCTCACAGGCCCTGCCAACGTGCTGGTGATGCCTGCCGCCCATTCTGCATCCATCTCCACCAAGATGCTGCAGCAGCTGGGCGGAATTACGGTGGTTGGTCCCTTGCTCACGGGCTTGGCCAAGCCGGTGCAGATTGCTTCCATGTCAGCCACTACCACGGATATTGTAAACCTCGCGGCCATTGCCGCCTTTGATATCAATCGTTAGGCTGGCCAAAATGCGCGAAGTAGCGCGGATTGATGCGTGAAACCGGAAGAATGATCAACACGTCCGTAGTGTTGAACTGGGTGTCAACCACGGCACCTTCGCCAATGTAACATCCCAGCCGCAAGTAGCCCTTAATGAGGGGCGGCAATGCCTTCAGAGCCGTTTTCGCGTCAATCACGGCGCTGTCGGATTTCATCTCAACATGGCGTTCGGCCAATGCCCTGACGTTCCACTCGGCGGGTGCCACGCAATTGCGCGCCAGAAAATTCAGGGTTGTTGCATGCACCGTGGGGTCACTGCCCTCAAGGCTGGCGCAGCCCATCAACACATCCTGTTTGAAGCGCCTCACATAATTCCAAATGCCCTGCCAAAGAAGTTCCACAACCGGCTTGGTGCGAAAGGGCTTGAGCACGCAGGAACGACCCAGCTCGAGAAAATTAAGTGCGGGTTTGCGCGCAATGAGAGGCTGCAGATCAAATTCCCCTTCTGTATAAAATCCGCCATGTTCAGCGGCAACACTCTGCTGCAACAGGCGGTAGGTTCCGATCACTTCTCCATCATCCACCTTGAACCGCTCGTCCGCAAACTGGGACTGTTGCTGCACTACAATCAGGTGGTCGCAAAATGCATCAAACCGGTCAGAGTCCAGGCTCAAGCCAGCGGATTTCATATCCGCAATGGCATTAAGCTCCTCATAGAAGACGCTGAAGCGTAGCGCCTGGGCCACGGCGACTTCCCGCGTTGAGCGGGTCAATCGTACGATAAGGCTGCCTCGAGCGCCGAGAATGTCTTGCACTGGCTGGTGGATGTTCAAAAACCCATTCCCCTTCGTCACTTCACATTTTGCCATAAACCTGCACAATGTGAAAGTTCTGTGTCAGACGTCAGGCCGCCGGTTTGAGATAGAGGATCTTGGCTATTGCCTCGTCCATGTCCTGCCTGTCAAACGGCTTTGCCAGGTGTCCATCCATGCCGGAAGCGAGACATTCCTCATGGTTTTCGCGGTGGGCATTGGCGGTCAGGGCAAGAATCGGAAGCCGTGAACGCGAAGCTGATTTTTGTTCAAGTGCCCTGATTTTCCGTGTTGTATCAAGGCCTCCGAGTTCAGGCATTTCCACGTCCATTATCGCCAGGTCAAACTTCCGCTTTCGTTCAAGGGCCGCAAGAACCTGCAAGCCCGAGGTCACGTGATGAACCGTGTGGCCTGCCTTTTCAAGCATCGTCTTTGCCAGAAGCGCATTGATCGGATTATCCTCCGCCAGAAGAATATCGAGCTGTCTTGCCTCCGCCGATTTCTTCACGATTTGTCGCAGCTCCTTGACCGCACCCCTGATCTGTTGCGAATCCTGGGATGTGAGCCTTCTGACAATCGTGGCTTTTCGAAACGGTTTGAGCAGGTAGCCGGCAAAGGGTGCCCCAAGGAACTCCCGCAATGACCTTCGCTGCTCAGCCT